>NZ_JBSFTU010000004.1:0-223089 GCF_053591435.1 Streptomyces sp. NPDC003027 | reverse complement strand
ACCGCCACGCTCCTGCCCTGGTGGCAGCCGAGCACGCCTCCGACCGCCAAGTCCCCCGTCACGGACGAGCTGCCGCTACGGCAGCCCACCTCTCTCTTTCTCTGGAGTCACCCCGTCATGCAGAACGCACCTGTTTCTTCGTTGGTCGGGGAAGAGTACGAGGTCGAGGTCGGCCCCGTGGCACACGGCGGCCACTGCATCGCGCGGACGGAGGCGGGCCGGGTCCTCTTCGTCCGGCACGCGCTGCCCGGCGAGCGGGTCGTCGCCCGGGTCACCGAGGGCGAGGAGACCTCCCGCTTCCTGCGCGCCGACGCCGTCACGATCGTGGAGGCGTCCAAGGACCGGGTGGAGGCCCCGTGTCCCTTCGCGGGCCCCGGCAAGTGCGGCGGCTGCGACTGGCAGCACGCCAAGCCGGGCGCCCAGCGCCGCCTGAAGGGCGAGGTGATCGCCGAGCAGCTGAAGCGGCTGGCCGGGCTCACCCCCGAGGAGGCCGGCTGGGACGGCACCGTCATGCCGGCCGAGGGCGACAAGCTCCCGGCGGGCGAGGTCCCGCAGTGGCGCACCCGCGTCCAGTACGCCGTCGACGCCGAGGGCCACGCGGGTCTGCGCCGCCACCGCTCGCACGAGGTCGAGGTGATCGACCACTGCATGATCGCGGCCGAGGGCGTCTCGGAGCTGGGCATCGAGAAGCGCACCTGGGAGGGGATGGCCTCGATCGAGGCGATCGCCGCCTCGGGTTCGGGCGACCGCCAGGTGGTCCTCACCCCGCGACCGGGCGCCCGCCTGCCGATCGTCGAGCTCGACAAGCCGGTCTCCGTCCTGCGCGTCGACGAGAAGGACGGCGGGGTGCACCGGGTCCACGGCCGCCCCTTCGTCCGTGAGCGCGCCGACGACCGCACGTACCGCGTCGGCAACGGCGGTTTCTGGCAGGTCCACCCGAAGGCCGCGCAGACGCTCGTCCTCGCCGTCATGCAGGGCCTGATGCCCCGCAAGGGCGACACCGCCCTCGACCTCTACTGCGGCGTCGGCCTCTTCGCCGGCGCGATCGCCGACCGGGTCGGCGACCAGGGCGCGGTCCTCGGCATCGAGTCCGGCAAGCGCGCCGTCGAGGACGCCCGCCACAACCTCCAGGACTACGACCGCGTCCGCATCGAACAGGGCAAGGTCGAGAGCGTCCTGCCGCGCACCCGCATCACCGAGGTCGACCTGATCGTCCTGGACCCGCCCCGCGCGGGCGCCGGCAAGCAGACGGTCAAGCACCTGTCGGGCCTGGGCGCCCGCCGCATCGCTTACGTGGCATGCGACCCGGCGGCCCTGGCACGGGACATCGCGTACTTCCGCGAGGGCGGCTACCGGGTACGGACACTGCGGGCGTTCGACCTGTTTCCGATGACGCACCATGTGGAGTGCGTGGCGATCCTGGAGCCGGTGAAGAAGGACGCCTGACCTGCGGTTTTGTCAGTGCGCATTATGTGCGGTGTGGGCGTTACGGCGATATCTTGACGCTGAGATGACGCTCATTTGACGCTCGTTCTGATGGGTTGTCAGGCGCGCTGAAGTGCTGCTCAGCGGCAGGTCGGGCCGCGTATCCGTCGTTGGTGGAAGCCTGTTGACCGGCTACTCGTGCCGCCGCCCTCGGCGTCGGCGCGGCAGCCTTCTCCGGTTCTCTCCGGCGGCAGGCCGCCGCCTGCCCCGCCCTCCCCGGCACCACCTCGTACGGCGCCCTCCAGTCGGCCGACGCCAACGGGATCATGCTCCCGGCAGGCTTCACCAGCCGGGTCATCGCCCGCTCCACCCAGACCGTGTCCGGGACCGGCTACACCTGGCACAAGGCCCCCGACGGCGGCGCCTGTTTCGCCGACGGTTCGGGCTGGATCTACGTCTCCAACGCCGAGGTCGGCAGTGCCGGCGGCGGTGCGAGCGCGGTGAAGTTCAACAGCAGCGGCACCGTCACCGGCGCGTACAGCATCCTGTCCGGCACCAACGGCAACTGCGCGGGCGGCGCGACCCCGTGGAACACCTGGCTGTCGTGCGAGGAGGTCGACACGGGTTAACGTCCACGAGACCGACCCCTGGGGCACGAACCCGGCCGTGCGCCGCGCCGCGATGGGCCGTTTCAACCACGAGGCCGCCGCCGACCCCGTACGCAAGGTCATCCATCTGACCGAGGACAAGAGCGACGGGTGCCTCTACCGCTTCGTGCCCACCACGTGGGGCGTCCTCTCCAGCGGCGCCTTCCAGGTGCTCAAGGAGGAGTCCGGCGTCCTGTCTTGGGCCAACGTGCCCGACCCCGACGGCTCGCCCACCGCCACTCGCTACCAGGTCTCCGGTGCCAAGGTCTTCAACGGCGGCGAGGGCTGCCACTACCGCGCCGACATCTGCTACTTCACCACCAAGGGCGACAACCGCGTCTGGGCGTACGACGCCTCCGCCAACACCCTCGCGGTCGTGTACGACGACAACGTCTCCGGCGCCCCGCTCACCGGCGTGGACAACGTGACCGCCGCAAGCGTCGGCGACCTGTACGTCGCCGAGGACGGCGGCAACATGGAGATCTGCATCATCACGCCCGATGACATCGTCGCCTCGTTCCTTCGCATCACCGGCCAGTCCTCCTCCGAGATCTGCGGCCCCGCCTTCAACTCCTCGGGCAACCGCCTGTACTTCTCCTCCCAGCGCGGCACATCCGGCTCCAGCAGCGGCGGCATCACCTACGAGGTGACCGGCCCCTTCCGTACCACCTTGTGAGGGCGGTCGGCCCGTGAACGCGTCGGTCCCCAAGAACCGAGCGGGATCTTGGGGACCGACCGCGCGCCTAGCCGGCGGTGGAGCGGCAGCGGGCGCACACCCCCGTGAGCTCCAGGGTGTGCTCGACCTCGGCGAACCCGGTCGACTGGGTCACCTGGGCGACCCAGTGCTCGACCGCGTCAGTGTCGAGTTGCTGGCCACGGCGACAGCAGCGGCAGATCAGGTAGTGGCGGTGCTCGACGGCCGGCCGGTGCCGGTAGAGGCGTTCGCCGACCTCGTCGCGTACGACGTCGGCGCCGCCGGCCCGCTCCAGGCCCTGCAAGGTGCGGTGGACGGTGGTGAGTCCGACCCGGACGCCCGCCTCGGCCATCGACGCGTGCAACTGCTGGGCGGACACGAAGTCGGCGCGTTCGGTGAGCGCCTGGACGACAGCGGCACGCTGACGTGTCATGCGTTCGCCCACTTTCGCCACTCCCGTCACGACGGACTCCCTCATGCCTCCGCTGCGGGGGTGGAGCGCGCGGCCACGCGGGCGAAGACGAGCGCCACGAGGGTCAGACCGCCCAGCGCCGCGGCCGTGCCCGGGTATCCGCCGAGGGCGAGACCGACGCCGCCGAGGCCCGCCCCCAGGAACACGCCGAAACTCATCCCGGCCGCGTTGAGGCTAGGGAAGGTCGGCCAGGAGCTCTGACCGGTACGGCAGCTCCGCGAGCGTCGGGCGCCCGGCGGGCTGGAAGCACAGCAGCAGGGAGCGCCGGTCACGGGAGGACGTGTTGGGCCCCGAGCGGTGCACGATGAGGCCGGGGAACATCAGGACGGAGCCGGCCGGAGCCTCGATGGTCACCGCCCCGCTGACATCGGTGCGCGCGGCGTCGACCAGCAGCCCGGTCGGCTCGGCCCGGTCGCGCGGGGCGGGGCCCGCCAGGTGGCTTCCCGGGACGATGGTCAAGGCGCCGTTGTCGGCCGTCACATCGTCGAGGTAGATCATCGCGGTGGCGATGTCCCGGGCGGCCGGGCCCGCGCAGCAGTACCAGTACGGGTAGTCCTGGTGCCAGTGGTACGCGGAACCGACGCCCGCCCTCTTGAAGTTGAGCTTCGAGGTGAACGGCCCCAGCCGGTCGGCGTCCAGCAGCCGGCGCATGGGCCCGGTGAGCCGTTCGTCGGCCCACAGGGCGTCCAAGGCGGGGTCCAGGTGCGTGACCGGTGAGAGGCTGCGCACCGCGGGCGGGCGGGCGTCCGGCTCCCAGTGGACGGTCGTGCCGTCCACCGTTTCCAGCCGGTGCCCGTCCGGCCACACGGTGACCTCGGTCTTCCCCTCCAGGGCGTGCCTGGTCACCCGGCCGAGAGCGGACTCCGCGGCCTGGCTCAGAGCCGCTGTCTCGGCTGGGGTGAACAGCCGCGGAAGCAGTACGTAACCGCGGGTGAGCTCGTCGTCGGGGACCATGGCACGGCACCTTTCGGGTGGGGACGGGGGCGCGGAGGGTCAGGCCGCGCCGGGGACCAGGAGGGGTTCGTCGCGCAGCAGTGCGCTGTTGTGGGGCGGCCAGTCCAAGACGCCGGGCGGCAACTGGAACGTCCAGCCGTTGTACGTGTACGTGCGCTGAGTGTGGATGTCGGACTTGGAGCTGTTGATGGCGAGGATCTCGTCCCGGGGCAGCGTGTCGGGCAGCGATTCGAGCAGGACCCAGGCGTCGTGCTGTGACGTGGCGGCGCCGGCTGCGGTCGGGTCGCTCATGTGTCCTCCGTGGTCAGGTATTGATGGGTGAAGTCGTGGGGAGTCGGGGCGTCAGGCACTGGACGCGGACGGGGCGGTAGCCCGGTCGGTGGCTGCCAGGGCCGTACCGAGGTCCATGGCGCGCACCAACTGGCGGGTGATGGTGGCCCGGGGAGCGTCGAGAATCTGTTCGGGCGCGCCGGTCTCGACGACGTGGCCGCCGTCGATGACGACGATGTGGTGGGCGACCGCGGCGAGCAGCTCCAGATCGTGACTCACCCAGAGCAGCGCCGTGCCGTGTTGCTCGCGGAGCCGGGCGAGTTCGGCGAGGACCGCTTCGGTGGCGTCGGCGTCCAGGGCGGTGGTGATCTCGTCGCAGACCAGTACGTCCGGGGCGGCGAGTGCGGCGCGGGCGAGTGCGGCGCGTTGCAGTTCGCCGCCGGACAGGCCGCCGGGGCGCCGCTCGACGGTGGCCGCGTCCAGTCCGAGCCGGCCCAGCAGGTCCAGGGCCTCGCGCCGCGCCTCCCCCGCGTCCCGGCCCCGCAGCCGTACGGCGGTACGGGCGACCTGCTCGGCCACTGGACGCCGCTCGTCGAAGGAGCTGCGTACCTCCTGCCAGACGTACTGCACCCGCCGCTTCTGATCCGGGCTGCGGCGGCGGAGCACCGGCAGCGGGGTGCCGTCCAGGAGGACCGTGCCGCGGTGGCGTTCGTGCAGTCCGGCGACGCAGCGCGCCAGGGTGGTCTTGCCGCTGCCGGACAGGCCGGCCACGCCGACGCAGGCCCCGGCGGGCAGTTGGAGGTCGACGCCGTGCAGGACGGGGCCTCGGCCCCGGCTGTGGAGGTGGGCGGAGAGGTTTCGTACGTCCAGCACCGGTGCGCCGTCCGGCTCGGTGGGCGTGTGGCGTGCGGCGGTAACCCGGCGGCGGGCGGGCAGGGCGTCATCCGGGCTGCCCTGTGCGGTCACCCGTCCGCGCCGGAGCACGACCACGTGGTCGGCGAGGGCACGCACGAGGTCGTGGTCGTGGCTGAGCAGCAGGATGGCCAGCCCGGTGCGGGCGAGCGCGGCCAGCTCCCCGGCCAGCCGCATCCGGGTCACCGTGTCGAGCCCGGTGCTGGGCTCGTCGAGCACGAGGACCCGTGGCCGGCACACCAGGGTCTGGGCGAGCGCGACGCGCTGGCGCTGGCCGCCGGAGAACTGGTGCGGGAAGCGCCGCTCGGTGTCCCGCCCAGTGGGCAGTTGCGCGGCTTGGAGCGCGTCGGCGGCAAGGACCCGAGCCGGGTCGGCCGGGTGGTGCAGCCGGGCGAGTTCGGTGAGGACGGCGCCGGTGCGGCGGGCCGGGTTGAGGGCGCTGCCCGGATGCTGGGGCATGTACGCGACTAGGCGTCCGCGCAGGCCGGTGGCCGCCTCCTCGGTGATCCCGTCCCCGTCGACGACCGTGACGGACCCGGCCTCCACCCGCCCGCCGAGGCGCACGCCGGGGCCGCACTCGCCCAGAAGCGCCAGGGCGGCCGTGGTCTTGCCGCTGCCGGAGGGGCCGACGAGCGCGGTGACGTGACCCTCGTACAGGTCGAAGTCGACCGTGTCGAGAAGCGCGGTGCCCCCGGCTCGCGCGGTGAGCCCTCGTACCGTGACCAAGGGCGTCTTCGAGGTCATCGCACGGCCTCCTGCGTACGGCGGGAGCGGGCCAGCAGGCGGTCGGCGAGCAGGTTGAGCCCCACGGTGAACATGACGAGCATCGCGGCGGGTGCCAGCACGGCCCACGGCTGGAGCAGCAGCGCCTCGCGGCTGCGGGAGATGCTCACCGCCCAGTCGGGCGCGGTCGGGTCCAGGCCGAGGCCGAGGAAGTTCGCCGAGCCGACGAGGAAGACCGCGAGGGTGATGCGGGTGCCGATGTCGGCGGCGACGGGGGAGAGCACCGAGCGTGCCACGTGGTCGAGTTGGATACGGGCCCGGGACTCGCCCTGCACGCGCAGCGCCTCGGTGACGGGGCCGCTCGCCGCGTCCAGGGCGGCGGCCCGCACCAGGCGGGCCACGGGCGGGACGTTGACGGCCGCGACGGCGAGGGCGATGGCGGCGGGGGAGCCGCGCCAGCCCACCGCCACCACGCTGATCACCAGCAGGGTGGGCAGCGGGAGCAGCACGTCGAGGGGGCGGATCAGCAGCTCGTCGGCCCAGCGGCGGCGGGCGGAGGCCGCCAGCAGGCCCACGGCACCGCCCACCAGGTAGGCGACCGCGACCGCGCCGAGCGCCATGCCGAGCGCGCTTCGTCCGCCGTGCAGGAGCAGAGCGAGCACGTCGCGCCCCAACCCGTCCGTGCCGAAGGGGTGTTCGCCGCCACTGGCCGCATAAGGGGCGAACACTCCGGGCCGGGCCGGCTCGGCGAACCACGGGCCCAGCAGGGCGATGCCCAGCGGCAGCGCGAGCAGCGCCACGCCGACCGGCGCCGTCGGCAGTTTCACGCTCTTCACCGGAGCACCTCCATCCGTGGTACGAGTCGATGGGAGACGAGATCGGCCGCCAGGCTGAACAGCAGGGCCGCGGCGGCGACCACCAGGGCCAGGCCTTGGACCGTGGGTACGTCCCGTGCCTCGACCGCGTCGACGAGCGCGGTCGCCACGCCGGGGATCGCGAAGACCGCCTCGACGATCAGCACGCCGCCGACCAGGTTGTCGCCCACCCGGGCCAGCTCCTGGACGCCGGGCACGGCCGCGTTGGGTAGGACGTGCCGCATCAGCAGGGCCCGGCGCGGCACGCCCAGGCGCCGCGCCTGGGTGACGTAGTCGGCCTTGAGGACCGTCACCATGCCCGCCCGCACCTGCCGGGACAGCAGGCAGATCATGCGGGCCGCCACCACCCCGACCGGCAGGACCAGCAGCGCGGGCTGCCCGATCAGGTCGGCCGCGCCCACCCCTACCCAGGTCGCGGGCAGCCAGCCGAGCCGGAGGGAGAGACCGGCCACGAGCAGCAGCGCCAGGACGAAGTCGGGGACGGCGTTCAAGGCGAGCGTCACCGAGGTGACCGCCCGGTCCAGGCGGCCGCCCTCCCGCAGCCCGGAGACGATGCCGAGCAGCACCGCGAGGGGGACGACCACCGCGAGGGTCACTACGGCGAGCACCAGGGTGATGCCGGCCGACTCGGCCAGGATGTCCAGCACCGGGCCGCCGCTGACCAGCGACGTGCCCAGGTCACCGGTGAGTACACCCCCGGCCCAGTCCGTGAAGCGTTCCAGGGCCGGCCGATCCAGCTGGAGCTGCTCGCGCAGCGCCGCCACCTGCTCCGGTGTGGCGTCCTCGTTGTTGCGGACGTCGGCCGCGTCACCGGGCAGCAGCGACGTCAGCAGGAACACCAGCACTGTGAGCAGGACCAGTTGTACGGCTCCGAGGGCGAGGCGTTGCAGGGCGTACCCACGCATCGTCAGGCCAGCCACACCTTGTCGAAGCGGGCGGAGTCGAGGGTGTTGGGCGGGGCCTCCTTGACGCCGCGTACGCGCGAGGAGACCGCGTTCAGCCAGTCCGGGTGGCCCCAGATGAGCAGGCCGCCCTCATCGTGGAGGGTGCGCTGCAACTGGCTGTAGAGCTCGGTGCGTTCGCCCTCGTCGGTGGTGGACTGGGCCTTGGCGAAGGTGGCGTCGAAGTCCTTGCGGCGCCAGCCGGAGGCGTTGAACGCCGACTTCGTCAGGAGCCGGTCGTTGATGTAGGTGGGGATCGTCATGGCACCCGACCGGTGGCTGCCCATCACCCCCTTGGTCAACTGGTCCTTGAAGTACGTCTCCGAGGAACCGGTGGTGACCTTGATCCGCAGGCCCGCGTCGGCGGCCTGCTCGGCGAAGAGGGTCGCCGCCTCCACGAAGCCGTTGGCCACCGAGGAGGTGTAGATGGACAGCGTCTTGTTCAGCACGCCGGCCTTCTTCAGCAGGGCGCGTGCCTCCGCGACGTCACGCGTGCGCTGCGGGATGTCCTCGGGGTAGTACTGGTAGCCCTTGCCGAACATGTCGTTGCCGACGACGCCCTGGCCCGCCAGGACGACCTCGACCAGCTTCTCCCGGTCGGCCAGCAGCTTGAACGCCCGGGTGACATCGGGGTTGTCGAAGGGCTCCTGGTCGCACTTCATGACGATGGCGTGGGCCGTGCTGCCCTTGGCGGCGACGATCCGGACGGACTTGTCGGCGGCGGCGGTACGGGCGAAGGTCGGCGTCATCTCGTAGCCGTACTCCGCCTCGCCTCCCCGCAGGGCGTTGCCGCGCGCGTCGGCGTCGGCGGACAGGATGCGCAGCTCGTCGACGTACGCCCCGCCGTCCCAGTGGTCGTCGAACCGCTCGGCGACGAACGACCGGCCGGCCCGGAAGGACTTCAGCCGGAACGCGCCGGTGCCGACGGGCTTGGCCGGGTCGCTGTAGCGGGCACTGACGATGGCGGTGCCCAGCGTGCCCAGGAGCGCGGGCAGTTCGGCGCTCGGCCGACCGAGCGCGATCTCGACCGTGTTCTTGCCGATACCCCGGCTCTTCTTCAGATCGATGACCGACAGCAGGCCCTGCGCGAAGTGGTTGGTGGCCTTGGGGTCGAGAATGCGGCCGAAGCTGAACAGCACGTCCTCGGGCGTGAGCTTCTTCCCGTCGTGGAAGAGCGCCTCCCGGAGGGTGAAGCGCCACACGGTCGCGTCGGCGTTGGGCTCCCACTTCTCGGCGAGCCGGGGGACCGGCGCCATGTTGGCGTCCAGGTCCACGAGCCGGTCGAACAGCGCCTTGGTGCGCGCCATGTCGATGGCGAGGGCCTCGGCGTGCGGGTCGATGGTCTCCTGCTCGCCGCCGCCCGTGAACAGGGCACGGAACTGGCCGCCGCGCTTGGGCGCCGCCTTCCCGTCGGCCGCGGGACCGCTCCCGGCGCCGGATCCACAACCGGTGAGGGCCAGGGCTCCGGCCGTACCGGCGGCACCGGCCAGGGCGAGGAACTCTCGGCGGTTCCGGAATGTCGACATGCTGCTCCCAGATCACTTGGCGTAGACCGCGTGCACGGAGATCCCGGGGCAGGAGGCGCAACGGGGCCGTGGCGCCGAAAGCCTTACTGAAATGAAAATGATTGTCAATACGGACTGATGGGCAGTGGGCCAGCGGCCCGGGTCCGGTCGGCGCTCGCAGGCGGGAACCAGCGCTCTCCTCCCTCCGACTCATGTCGGAGAACGAAGGAGGTGGGATGGACGGTCTGGATGTGCAGCTGCGCGGAGTCGACTGCCGGCACGGGCGGGTGGATGCGGGTCACGCTGCCGCTGGCGGCCGCCTGTGGCTCGCGCACGGCGAGCGGGCGGCCTTCCGGATCCTCCGCGCCTGCGCCGGCTGGCTCGTCGCCCCGCTCCACCTGCCACTGCGGCTGCCCACACCGCCGCACCGTCCGCGCGTCCGGTCGCTGCCGCGAATTCCCGGTCCGCGCGCCATACCGCCTGCTCCCTGCCTGTGCCCTCACCTTCCGGGGTCCGCCCAGGGGACCGCTGTCAGCCGACAGCCGGCTCCCCGAAGCCTCGCGCTTCGGGCACCGACCGCGCACGACGCACCGCGCGGCCGTGCGACATCACCGGACCCGCCCGACCGAGACTCAGCAGGCGGGCCCGGACCGGAACTCCGAGAAGGGCACCAGGCGATGACCCCTGCCTGCTCCCGTCCACACCGCGATGTACCAGCAGAGAGCGGCACGACGACGCGTCGATAACGTCATGGGCGCTCGCCGCCCGCAGCGGCGACCCCGAGGCGGTCGACCGTTTCGTACGGGCTTTGCAGCGCGACGTACGGCGGTACGTCATCTACCTCAGCTCCGACCCGCAGGCGGCCGACGATCTGACCCAGGAGACGTTCCTGAGAGCGTTGGGCAGTCTGCACCGCTTCGAGGGCCGTTCCTCAGCTCGCACCTGGCCGCTCTCCATCGCACGGCGCACGGTGGTCGACAGCCTCCTCCGATACGCCGCCGCGCGCCCCCGGCTTGGCCCAGGGGGGCGACACCCCCGGCTTAGACGACGGCGTCGCACTCGCCGAACTGCTCGCCCTGCTTCCCGACGAACGCCGTGAAGCCTTCGTCCTCACCCAGCTGCTGGGCTTGCCGTACGCCGAAGCCGCCCTCGCCAGCGGCTGCCCGGTCGGCACGGTCCGATCCCGCGTCGCCCGCGCCCGTACGGCACTGATCGAGCTGCTGTACGACGCCGAAGACGTCGGTGTACCCCGGGAGCGACCGACTCCGCCGCCACGGCGAGCGCCGGTCCGGACCGCCCAGCCCCTGTTGAGTTCCGTCGCCTGAGCCCGAGGACGCCGGGCGCGGCGGGGACGGCGGCATGCTCAGGGGAGTCGACCGCCGTCCCGCTGCCCGGATTACAAGTGGGCGGCGATGGACGGCATGAGGTCCTGGAAGGTGCGGCCATCGGCCGGGGTGCCGATGGCCGCCATCTTCCAGCCGTTGCCGTCTCGGTGGACCTTGGCCATGATCTGGGCGGTGTGGCGGCCGCCGCCCGTGAGGGTGTAGCGCGCCATTTCCTGGCCGTTGGTCTCGTCGAGCAGACGGCAGAAGGCGTTGTCGACCTCTTCGAAGGTCTGGCCGGTGAAGGAGTTCACCGTGAAGACGATCTGGTCGACGTGTACGGGGACGCGTTGCAGGTCCACGATGATCGACTCGTCGTCGCCGCCCTGGCCCGCGCCGCCGACGCGGTTGTCGCCGGTGTGGCGGACGGAGCCGTCGTCGCTGACAAGGTGCTGGAAGAAGACGACGTCCACGGGCTGCTTGGCGGCGAAGAGCACGGCGGAGGCGTCCAGGTCGATCTCGCGGGCGGTCATCCGGGCGAGGAAGCCCTTGCGCGGCGCGGCCTTCCAGCCCAGGCCCATCCGTACGACGCTCAGCGCGCCGCCGTCGGACTTGCTGAGGCTGATCTGCTGTCCCTTGGACAGGTTCACGGACATGAGGTGCCCTCTTCGTTCGTTCGGGGTGTGAATGATCCGGTTGCGCGCGTCAGCTTCGTAGGGAGCCGTTGCCCGCTGCGCCTCCCGGAGGCGTGGCGGTGCCGTCGGCGGGCTCGGCCTTGATGACGCGCGGGGTCGGCTGTTGCCCGGGGGGCGATTCCTGGTCCTTCATCGCTTTGGCTTCGCTCTTGAGGATGCGCGCCGCCTTGCCGGCGTTGCGGGCAAGTTCGGGGAGTTTCTTGGCGCCGAAGAAGATGAGGACGACGATCAGGAGTATCGCGAGCTCGCTGAGTCCGAACACCGGTATCCGCTCTCTCGAAGTGGCCTTGGGGCAGTGGGCGGTTCGGGGCGCGGTGCGACCCGTGCCCTTGGAAGCGGTGGGTCAGACGTTGACGCCGAAGTCGGTGGCGATGCCGGCCAGCCCGCTGGCGTACCCCTGGCCGACCGCGCGGAACTTCCACTCCGTGCCGTGCCGGTACAGCTCGCCGAAGATCATCGCGGTCTCGGTCGCGGCGTCCTCGGACAGGTCGTAGCGGGCGATCTCCGTGCCGCCGGCCTGGTTGACCACGCGGATGAAGGCGTTGCGAACCTGACCGAAGCTGTGACCGCGGCTCTCGGCGTCGTGGATGGACACCGGGAAGACGATCTTCGTCACGTCGGCGGGGACGGCGGCCAGCTCGACCTTGATGACCTCGTCGTCGCCTTCGCCCTCGCCGGTGAGGTTGTCGCCGGTGTGCTCAACGGAGCCGTCCGGGCTGGTGAGGTTGTTGAAGAAGACGAAGTGCTGGTCGGAGAGCACCTTGCCCGAGTCGTTGACCAGCAGGGCGCTGGCATCCAGGTCGTAGTCGGTGCCGGTGGTCGTGCGTACGTCCCACCCCAGGCCGACCAGTACGGCGGTCAGGCCCGGGGCCTCCTTGCTGAGTGAGACGTTGCCGCCCTTGGCGAGGCTGACACCCATGTCGCATCCCTTCCCGTGTACGAGACCCGGGCCACCGTCCGCAGCCCAGGTGGAGCCCCTCAAATCTACAGCAGTGTAGAAATCTGTGGGCGCTTCGCCGGTGAGCCTGCCCGGAACCCGTCCCCCCCCACCCTGCCGGCCGCGCTCCATGGCCTGCCCGACGGTCTGTGCCGCCGGGCGCACGAACCTACAACGGGGTAGAAGATGGCTCGTGAAGGGCGGCGGCGCGGGCTGCTCGGTGCATATGGCTGCCACGCCAACCCGCACCGAACTCGGACCGACAGGCAGCCCACGACTCAGTACGATGAACCGCTCCTGCGGCAGATCCGCGGGGCCGAACGGCGGAGGGAGATGGCGTGACGGACCGGAACCAGGGCGGTGCCGCTCAGCAACCTCGCCGACGCGGCCAGGGCGAGCTCGAAGGCCAGGTGCTCGCCGCGCTGCGCGAGGCCCCGGGGCCGGTGAACGCCGGGTGGGTGCAGGAGCGGCTTGGTGGCGATCTCGCCTACACCACGGTGATCACGATCCTGACCCGTCTGCACGCCAAGGGCGCGGTCGCCCGCGAACGGGCGGGCCGCTCCTTCGAGTGGACGCCGACCGCGGACGAGGCGGGGCTGGCCGCCCTGCGCATGCGGAAGGTACTGGACGCGGAGGCGGACCGGGAGGCCGTCCTGGCGAGCTTCGTCACCGCACTGCCCCCGGGCGACGAGCAGTTGCTGCGGGACCTGCTGGCGCAGGCGGCCGACGAAGGGGAAGACTGACGGCCATGGGGGTCTTCGTCTTCCTGCCGCTCGTCCTGCCCTTGAGCGCATGGCCGATCGCCCGGCTCGCCGAACAGCACCTGCATCCTCGCGCGGCCACGTGGCTGCTGACGGCGGTCGCCGGAGTGCTCGCCGTGTGCAGCACGTTGTGCCTGGCGCTGCTCATGGTGGTCGGCACCGCGCAACTTCCTGGCAACCCGCTGCCCGACGGCTGGTCGGACCCCGAGGTGCGTGAGGCGGTGCCGTACGACGAAGTGGCGGGCAAGGTCGCCATCCCCGCGCTCATCGTCGTCCTCGCTTCGTGTACGAGGGCGGCTTGGCGCCACCACCGGGTACGCCGCCGCGCCACGCACGCCCTCGCGGCGCTGCCGGCCAGGTCGGTGGCCGTGCTGCCCGACCGTGCGCCGTACGCCTATGCCCTCCCCGGCAGGCGTGGCGGCCGTGTGGTGGCCACCACCGGAATGCTGGAGGGACTGACCGCCTCCGAGCGCCGGGCCCTGTTCGCCCACGAAAGGGCTCACCTGTCGGGTCGTCACCACCGTTTCCTGCTCGCGGTGCAGCTCGCGGCGCGGGCCAATCCGTTCCTTCGGCCGCTGCGTACCGCCGTGACCTACACCGCGGAGCGGTGGGCCGACGAGGAGGCGGCAGCGGCAGTCGGCAGTCGGCGCGTGGTGGCCCGGGCGATCGGCAAGGCGGCGCTCGTCTCGCGTGGTGCGCCGATCGCGACGCTGGCGGGATTCGCGGTGGCGGGCCCGGTGCCGCGCCGGGTGGCGGCTCTGCTGGAGCCCGCTCCGGCCGAGCGGGTCTGGCCGCCCGCCTCCACGACGGTGGGCCTCGCTGCCTGGGGTGCGGCCGCCGGGGCCACGGTGTCGGCGCTGTCGTCGGCGAACTCGGCCGTCACTCTCTTCTTCATCCTGAAGGCGGCGACCCCGCTTTGAGCCGGGTTGCCGACGGCATCGGGGATATCCGCAGACCGCCTTCCCGCCCCTCACCGGGCGGGAAGGCGGTCTGCGTCGCAGAGCTCAGATCGTTCGTGTGATGCCGCGTCCGCTGCCGCCGGCGCAGGCGGGATGGGCCGTTCGATGCCCGTGGTGTCCGTGACACCTGGGGTATGACGACGTGCCGCGGGACCCCGCCTCCACGGAAACCCGGCGGGACCAGTCGGCTGAAAAGGCCCAGGCGGCGACGATCACGATCGCGCCGACGATGCTGCTGGAAAGCTCCAAGGCCGTACCGTCCCGAGAGTGGCCGCTGAGGGACCGGCGGCTATGGGTCAGAGGTCGAACTCGTGCGGGGGTAGGTCGAGGGCGAAGCAGGCTTCGCGTACGACAGCCTGCTCGGTCTTGTCGAAGTCGCCGTCGGCGCCGCCGATGACGATGCCGATCTGGATGACGGCGCGGGCCTCGGCGGGCTTCTTCTTCGCCTTGGCGATCTCCTGCATGACGCTGACCTTGCCGAAGTCGAAGTCGGCGGCGAGCTTGTTCAGGTTGTCGTCGAAGCGCCGCTGGAGGTCTGTCGCGTCGAAGTTCTGCAGTACCTCGTTGGTGGCGATGAGCTGGGCGACGCGCTGGCGTTCGGTCGGGTCGACGGTGCCGTCGGCAGCGGCGACCAAGGCGCACATCGCCATCGACGCGTCGCGGAACGCGCCGCTCTTGAGGTCGTTCTTCTTCGCCATGAGCTGGGTCTGCATCGTCGATGCGGACTCCTTGAGGCGGTCCCACAAGGCCATGAGAACTCCATCTGGGTCGGGCGGTCCGGGCCGTACGGGGGTAGGCCGGCCCGGACCGCCGCTTTTTCTACATTGATGTAGAAGCTATCAGGTGGTCAAGAGAGCCTCAGCCCTCTTCGCCCTCCTCGTCCCCTTCGAAGAAATCCCCGACTTCGTCGACGACTTCAGCGGCGACCATGCCGCCGACCACACCGACGGCGACCCCGGCCGCGCCGGCCGCGACGACGGTGCCCATACCGGGGCCGGACCGGTGACCGTGCCCGTCACTGTGGTGGACGTCGCCGTGCCCGTGCGGCGCATGCGTGCCGTAGGAGGAGCGCTGCTCGACGAGCCGGCGTACCCAGCCGTCGACTTCGGCGTTCCAGTCGGTGCGGGTCACGCTGTCGTGGCTGACGGTGAAGCGGGTGAGGGCGTCGTGGCCGCCGGAGAAGAGACCGCCTCGCTTGTCCGCCTCCAGAACCACCTCCATGCCGCCGGGTGCGGCGAGGAAGGTCACCTCGATCTCGTTGACCGCGTGCGCGTACTGCGCAGACGGGGTGATCTCGATCTCCTGGTAGAACGGCAGCTGCTGCTCCGTGCCGCCGATGTGGCCGTACTCCAGGTCGGCGGACTTGAAGCCGAAGCCGAGCTGCCCGAACGCCTCCAGGATCGACTCCTGTACGGGCAGCGGGCCGACCGTCAGCGGGTCGAGGTCGCCCTTGTCCTTGGCGCCGGCGACGCCGAGCTCCGTGCGCACGCCCAGCGCGATGCCTAGCTCCTGGCCGTACAGCTCGGTGATCGGGGTCTCCCACGGCAGTGTCACCGCGAACGTGATGCTGCGCTCCTCGCCCTCGGCGAGGCGGAAGCCGCCGGCCACCACGTACCGCTCGAAGGCGATGGCGCCTTCGTGCTCGCCGTCCTCGGTCTCGGCCTCCACGCGGGCGACCAGTTCCAGGGTGATGTGCTCGATGTCGAAGTCCGCGTTGCCGCCCTTGAGCCGGACCTCACCGGTGAGGCTTCCGCCGGGAAGCACGGGACCGGGGCCGAGAACCGTGTCGACGGCGGGGCCGCCGACGCCGATCGAGCCGAGCAGCCGTTTGAACACCATCGTGGCGTTCACTCCTTCTTCATGCGTGGGATCTTTGTTGCCTGGCGGGTGTGCAGTGCGGCCGGAGCCGACCAGCATCTACAGGCATGTAGAAGCATAGGGTTGGTCAACCTCGGGATGAGGAAGCGTCGCGTTGCTCGGTACGACTTCCTGACACCCTCACGCCCTCTTGCGTGGATGACCGGCAGCACGGCGCCGCTTTCGTTTGCCATTCCTTTACAGTGGGTGTAGAAACACGACGCTTCTGGACCCACTGTCTTCCCCGCGTATGAGAAGGAGCTACGGACCCGCGATGGGTGAACCTCCCAGTACCAGCCGTGCCATTCCCCGCCCGCAGACCATGAGCCGGTGGACGGGGGTGACACGGTGACCGAAGTCCTGCTCCTCCTGCTTGCCCTGGCTCTGACCCTGGCATGCGCGCTGTTCGTGGCGGCGGAGTTCTCGCTGACCACCGTCGAGCGCGGCGAATTGGAGCGCGCCGCCGAGGCGGGCGAGCGCGGTGCCGACGGGGCGCTGAAGGCCGTACGGAAGCTGACCTTCCAGCTCTCCGGCGCCCAGCTGGGCATTACCGTCACGTCGCTGGTGATCGGCATGCTGGCCGAGCCGTCCTTGGCCGCGCTCTTGCGTGGGCCCCTGGAAACGATCGGGCTCGGGGCCGCCGCTTCCTCCGTCGCCACGGTGCTCGGTGTCGCCGTCTCCACCGTCGTCCTGATGGTGGTCGGTGAGCTGGTCCCGAAGAACTGGGCGATCTCGCATCCGCTGGCGGTCGCGAAGGTGGTGGCGGGGCCGCAGCGCGGCTTCACGGCTGCCTTCGGGCCCTTCATCCGGCACCTCAACAGCACCGCGAACCGGTTCGTACGCCGCTTCGGCCTGGAACCGGCCGAGGAGCTGGCGTCCGCCCGCACCCCGGAGGAGCTGGTGGCGCTCGCTGAGCACTCAGCGCGTGAGGGCGCGCTGGAGGAGGACTCGGCCGAGCTGTTCGTCCGCACCCTGCATTTGAGCGAGCTGACGGCTGAGAACGTGATGACCCCGCGCGTGGACGTCCTCGCGCTGGAGGCCAACGCGACCGCCGCCGACGCGGCCAACCTCACCCTGGCCACCGGCCTGTCCCGCTTCCCCGTCTACCGCCACAGCCTGGACCAGGTCGTCGGCACCGTCCACATCCGCGATGTGCTCGCCGTGCCCGAGCCGGACAGGGCGACGACCCCGGTCACGGCCCTCGCCACGCCGCCGCTGCTGGTGCCCGACAGCCTCCCGGCCGACCGGCTGCTGGAACGGATGCGCGCCGAGCGGACCATGGCCGTCGTCATCGACGAGTACGGCGGCACGGCGGGCATCGCGACCGTCGAGGACATCGTCGAGGAGGTCGTCGGCGAGGTGCGCGACGAGCACGACCCGCTGGAAGCCCCCGACCTGCTGCCCGCGCCCGCCACCGAGGACGGCCGCGCCTCGTGGAAGGCGGACGGCAGCGTACGGATAGACCAGCTCGCCGCGATAGGGCTGATCGCCCCGGAGGGCCCGTACGAGACGGTGGCCGGCCTGATCGCCACCCGCCTGGCCCGCATCCCCGTCCCGGGCGACATCGTGGACGTGGCCGGCTGGCGACTGGACGTCCTGGACGTCGAACACCACCGGGCCGACCGCGTGCACATCACCGCACCCGCCCCCCTTCCCCGCCAGGAGCGCGAGCAGCAGGAGCTGGAGGCGGCCCGATGACCACCGTGCAGCTCCTCATCGGAGCCCTCACCCTGCTGACCAACGCGTTCTTCGTGGCGGCCGAGTTCGCCCTGATCTCCGTACGCCGCAGCCAGATCGAACCCGCAGCCCGTGCAGGTAACACCCGGGCCAAGATCACGCTGTGGGGCCTGGAGCACATCTCCCAGATGATGGCCACCGCCCAGCTCGGCATCACCGCCTCCTCGCTGGTCCTCGGCGCGGTCGCCGAACCCGCCATCGCCCATCTGCTGGAGCCGGGCTTCGAGGCGGCCCACGTGCCGCATGGGTTCGTCCATCCCGTGGCCTTCGTGATCGCGCTCGCCGCGGCCACGTACGCGCACATGCTGATCGGCGAGATGGTCCCCAAGAACATCGCACTGGCCGCACCCGCCAAGACAGCGCTGCTGCTCGGCCCGCCGCTGGTGGCCCTCACCCGCGCCCTGCGCCCGCTGGTGTTCTCCATCAACGCCTTCGCCAACGTCCTCCTGCGGCTGATGAAGGTGGAACCGAAGGACGAGGTCGAATCCGTCTTCACCGACGACGAGCTCGCCCGCATGGTCGAGGACTCCAGCCAGGCCGGCCTTCTCTCGCCGGCCGACAGCGAGCGGCTGCGCGACGCCCTGGAACTGGGCACACGGCCGGTCGGCGAGATCGTGGTACCCGCGGGGAAGATGCGCACCGTCCCGCACACGATCACCCCGGCCGGGCTGGAGCATGTCGCAGTCGCCGCCAAGTTCTCCCGCTTCCCGGTCACCAGCCCCTCCGGAGCCGTCCTCGGCTACCTGCACATCAAGGACACCCTCGGTGTCGCAGAGCGCGACAAGCCGTTCCCGCGCAGCGCGCTGCACCCTGTCACCCGGGTCCGTATCGACACCCCGCTGGACGACACGCTCACCGCGCTGCGCGCCGCCGGCAGCCACTTGGCCGCCGTGACCGGCGAGAGAGGCGCGGTCATCGGGTACGTGACCATGGAAGACGTACTCGAAGAACTGGTCGGCCCGGCGGCACCCCACGCGTCCACGGTGTCGTCCTGATGTATCCATCCCTTAAGGAGCGTTCCTTGTCCGCCAGACCGACGGTTCCGTCGGCGAACAGCCCCCGACCGCGCCAAGGTGGTCTCCGTTGAGCGCCGTCCTCGGCCTGCTGGCCGTGCTGGTCCTGACCGCCGGCACCGGCTACTTCGTCGCCCAGGAGTTCGCCTACGTCGCCGCCGACCGCCTCGCGCTCGCCCGCGAGGCCGAAGCGGGCGACAAGCGCGCCGCCCGTGCCCTGAAGGTGCTGGAACGGCTTTCCTTCATGCTGTCGGGCGCGCAGCTGGGCATCACCGTCACCGGTCTGGTGGTCGGCTTCCTCGCCGAGCCCTCCGTCTCCGCGCTGCTCAAGCCCGTACTGAACGGCCTCGGGCTACCTGACGGCGCCGTGTCCGCGATCTCGGTCGTGCTCGCCTTCGTCCTGGCCACCGTGGTCCAGATGGTGCTCGGGGAGCTGGCCCCGAAGAACCTCGCGCTGGCCGTGCCCGAGCGTCTGGCCAAGTCCCTGGCCTCCTCGACCCTGGTCTACCTGAAGATCGTCGGCCCGGTCGTCCACGTCTTCGACGGCGCCGCCAACAAGCTGCTGCGCAAGGTCGGCATCGAACCGGTCGAGGAGCTGCACCACGGCGCCACCCTCGAAGAGCTCAGCCACCTGATCGGCGAGTCCCACGAGAAGGGACACCTGCCGACGGACACCGCCGAACTGCTCGACCACGCCCTGGAATTCTCCGAGCGCACCCTGGACGAGGTCATGGTGCCCCGCGCGGACGCCGTCTTCGTACGCAAGGATGCCACCGCCGCCGAGGCCGTCGAGTTGATCGCCAAGTACGGCCATTCGAACTACCCGGTCCTCGGCGACCACCCAGACGACGTCGCCGGAGTCCTCGGCGTACGGGACCTGATGCGGCTGCCCGCCGACCGCTTCGAGGACACCAGCGCCGGGCAGGCGGCCCGCCGCCCGCTGCTGCTCCCCGACACCCTGCCGCTGCCGGACGCGGTGGCGCAGATGCGCGAGCGCGACGACGAGTTCGCGGTCGTCCTCGACGAGCACGGTGGTGTGGCCGGGATCGTCACGTACGAGGACATCGCCGAGGAACTGGTCGGTGACATCGCCGACGAGACCGACACCGTCGTCGAACTCGCCGTTCCCGACGGCAGCGGCTGGCTCGTCGACGCCGGGCGCCGCCTGGACGAGGTCGAGGACGCGACCGGTATCGCGCTGCCCGAGGAAGAGGACTACGACACCGTGGCCGGCCTGATCATCGACCGCCTCGGCCGCTTTCCGGCGGTCGGTGACCGCCTCACCGTCGACGGGATCGACATCCGGGTCCTGAAGCTGGACCGGCACGTTCCCGAGCGCGTACGCATCGAGCAGGCCGAGCCGGTCCAGCCGCCGGCCGGCCCGACGGCCGAGGAGGCGCAGGCATGAGTTTCCCGCTGGCCGTCTTCGTCACCGTCCTGCTGCTGATCGGCAGCGGCTTCTTCGTCGCCGCCGAGTTCGCTCTGGTCGCCGCCAAGCGCCACCGCATGGAGAAGGCCGCCGCCGAGGGGCAGCGCGGTGCCAAGGCCGCACTCGCCGGCATGCGCGAGCTGTCCCTGATGCTCGCCGGCGCCCAGCTCGGCATCACCATCTGCACCCTGGGCCTGGGCTCCATCTCCAAGCCCGCCATCTCCCACCAGGTCGACCCTCTCCTGGTGAAGCTCGGCCTGCCCAGCGGCCTCAGCTACGGCATCGCCTTCGCCTTCGCCATGATCGTCGTCGTCTTCCTGCACATGGTCCTCGGTGAAATGGCACCCAAGTCCTGGGCCATCGCCCACCCCGAGCGCTCCGCGATGCTGCTCACCCCGCCCTTCCGCGCCGTGGTCAAGACCGTACGGCCGCTGATCTGGCTCCTCAACAAGGTCAGCAACGCCCTGGTACGGCTCTGCCGCGTCCACCCGCGCGACGAACTGGCCGCTGTCCACAACCGCGAACAGCTCACCCACCTGGTCGCCGAGTCCGAGCGCCTCGGCCTGATCAACAAGACCGACTTCGAGCTGATCACCCGCTCCCTCACCGAGCCGCAGACCCCGGTCGCCGAGCTCCAGACCCCGGCGGGCGACATCATCACCGTCCCCGCCGACGCGGACCTGGACGCGATCCTGACCAAGGCCACCGCAGCCGACCGGTCCCGCCTCCTGGTCCGCGACGGCGAGACGATCCTCGGCTCGCTCCACGCCCGTGACGCCCTGGTCGCCCGCACCCGCGGTCGCACTGTCACCGCACGCCGACTGGCCCGACCGGTGCCTGAGCTGAAGGGCACCGACAGCGTCTCCCACGCGGTCGAGCAACTGCGCCACCACCGGGCATCGCTCGCCCTCATCCGCGACGAGGGCGGGCGGCTCACCGGACTGATCAGCCTGGACGACCTGATCGCTCGCCTTATGGGGCTCCGGGCTGCCTCCTGATGAACGAGACGGCAGGGGCGTCTGGGCATGGCTCGGGCGCCCGGCGCCACTTTGTGGTGACTGGGAGTTCCATGGGAGCAGGCGCTGGAGCGTCCAAGTAGGTCACGAGCGTCGGCAGGTCGACCTCCTGGTGGGCGGCCCATGACACCTCGATACACCCGCTCGTGGCTGCCCACCTCCACTGCCGCGGATCAGCGGACCCGGGTCTCCTCCAGCGGGGCGGCGTAAAGACCCTGCCCGGTGTCGGGGAGGTGCGGGGTGTGGTTGACGAGGCGGGCGGAGTTGCCGACAACGGCGATGCTGCTGGTGTTGTGAAGGAGGGCGGCGACGACCGGGTTGATGGATCCGCCCGCGCCGGCGAGCAGGCCGGCGAGGTTGACGCCGATGGCCAGGCCGTAATTCTGCCGTACGACGCGCAGGGTGTGGCGGCTGAGCTCCACGACGGCGGCGACCTGGCGCAGGTCGTTGCCGGCGAGGGCGATGTCGGCGGTCTCCAGGGCCACGTGGTGAGCTCACAGAGCCGAAGTAGGCGCCCGGCCCCATGGTGACGCCGGTCGCGACCTCGTGCCGCGGTCCGCGCAACGCCCTCCAGACCCGCCGTCGGGGCTGCGGTGCCGTGCTCGAAGCGGAGCGTCAGCTCACCGTCGAGGAGGCCGGTGACCGGGATAGCGCGGGCCTGCTGCCCTTGGTCACGGACGAAGCCGCAGTACGTGAAGTGCCGGGCCTCCAGCACCTGCCCGCGCCGCTCGAAGGTGACCGCGCGGGTGTAGCCGCCGATCTCCAGCGGCAGGACCAGGCGCCCGCCCTCGGCCAGCTGCTCCCGCCAGGCCGGGGTGATGTCCCAGCAGCTGTAGGTGATCATGCTGCCGTCGAAGCCGCCGCGCGGCACGAGGTGTGCGGGTGCGCCGAGGGCCGCGTCGGCCTCGACGGCGGTGACGCGCCCGCTGCCGGCCTCCGTAAGGAACCGGCGGGTGCGGCGCACGACCCACGGGTCGATGTCGACGGTCACAACCCGCCCCTCGGGGCCGACGACGTGGGCGATCAGCTCGGCGTTGTAGCCGCCGGAGCCCGCCTCGAACACGATCGCACCCGGCGTCAGGCACAAGTTCTCTCCCGGCTGCCGGGAGCGGGACGTCGGACCCGGCGGCCGGGACGATGGCGGGCGGGGAGTCAGACGGTGGAGCCGGTCACCGACGTACCGTTCTTGACCACCTGATAAGTGATCTTGGTGCCGCTGTAGAAGTGGAACGTGAGCGTCACCGGTGCGCTGTCACGCAGCGAGGTGAGGAACTTCTCGGTGAGGGTGATGGTGTTGCCCGCGTAGTCGGGGGTGAAGGAGATGTTGAACTCCTGGAACGCCGTCCAGTCGGCGGGCCCGGCGTTGGTGCCGTCGCCGTACTTGGCCTCCATGGTGGCGAGGTGGTCCCCGCGGAACCGGGTGGGGACGGTGAGCCCGGAGGTGGTGCCCGACGCGCCGGTCTGCTGCGGAGCGTCGTACGTCGTCACATGGAGCTTCCAGGGCCGGCCCTGCGAGAACCTGGCCTGGAGCGTGGCGTTGTCGCCGTACGAGCGGTCTGCGACCAGGCGGGTCAGTGCGGCGGCCTTCAGGGTGAGCCTGTCACCGGAGACCGTGTAGTCCGAGCCCGCGACGAGACGCCGGTCACCGTGCCAGAGACCCTGGAACCCCAGGCCGTTGCGGTTCAGCGTGAGCGACTGGTCCGTGATCCGACCGGACTTGGGGACGAAGAGGCGGTCGAAGGAGGTCGAGCCCGACCGGGTGGTCCAGCCCGTCCTGATCAGGTCGAAGAGCTCCTGGTCCCGCCACTGGAGGGTGTCGCGGTTCAGGTACGAGAACGGGTCCCACAGGGCGGTGGTGATGCCGTACCTGCGGGCCGCGTAGCCCACATGCTCGTAGTACTTCAGCGCCTCGCCCCGCTCGACGCGGGAGGGGTGGAAGTGATTGGGATAGTCGAGCAGACCGTACTCGCCGACGTAGAGCGGGATGCCCCTGGCGACGAAGGTCTGGTGCATGGTGGCGAAGGTGTCGTCCAGGTGCTTCCGCGCGGTGGCGTCGTAGTGGGTGCCGCCCGCGATGTTCACGCTGAACGGGTACCAGCTGTAGAAGTGCACCTGCGCGATGAGCTGATCGTCGTTGAGCGAGGCGATCGTCGTGTACAGGTCGTCCATGAACGCCTTGTCGGGGCTGCCCGCCGGCGTGGTCAGGCTCAGCAGGCGGTTCGCGTTCGCGCCGCCGGAGGCACGGACCACGGAGTGGAACGAGGTCTGAAGCTCCCTCAGGTACCGGAACTTCTGCGCGTCCGTGGCACCGGCGAAGCTCGGCTCGTTGATGCCCTCGAAGACCAGGGTGCGCGGTGCGTCACGGAAGGTCGTGGAGATCTGGGACCAGGTGGAGACGAAGCGGGCCATCACGTTGTCGTGGTCGCTCGTGATCTTCTCGACCCACTGCCATGAGTCGTGGTGGACGTTGAGCACGACGTACAGTCCGCTGTCCAGCGCCCAGTCGACGAGCTGCTTGACGCGGGCCATGTAGGTGGCGTCGATGGTGTACGGCGCGGTGGCGGACTGGCGTGCGCTCCAGGTCACCGGGATGCGGACGCTGCGGAACCCTTCCGCGGCGATCTTCTCGAATGTCGCCTTCCTGGTCTGCCCGTTGCCCCACGAGTCCTCGTCGGGTATGGCGTCCAGGGTGTTGCCCAGGTTCCAGCTGGGCTGCATCGCGGCGACGGCGGACGTGGCGTTCGCGGGTACGCGCGGCACCAGCTGGGCGGCGTCGGCCGTCGGAGCGGTGAGCCCGGCGCCGAGCAGCAGGCCGGCGGTGGCGGCCAGGGCGAGCAGTACGTTCGCCATGCGTCTCGGGAGTCGCCTCGCGGCTTGATACGAGTGGGTCATGTCCCTCGGGTCCCTTTCGGTCGCGGGATGGGCGTGGGGGTGCCCCGCCTGCGGGACGTGCGTACAGGCGGAAGTCCAGGGGTTTCCCAGACGCCGGGTCAGGCCGTCGCCTCGTACGCGAACCAGTCGGCGTGCACGGTGCCCCGGGCCGCGTACAGGCCGATGACGCGGCCCGTGAATCCGCCGGCCACCTCGGTCGACAGATAGCGGCCGTCGAGCGTGGCGAGTACGGCGAAGGTCCCGTCCGGCTGTTCCACGCCGAGGGTGACGACGTCGGGTCCGGTGCGCGCGTCGTGCGGCTCGGGCGGCGGCGTGATCCGTACGGACAGAACGGTCGGCCCCGCAGGCACCGGCAGCGTGGCGACGACGGCGCGGACCGAACCGACCCGGGAGATGGCCCGTACCTGGGTGCCGTCCGCCTCGATGCTGTAGTGGTGCCGTTCGTCGAGGCGTACGGCGAGACCGCCGACGCCCCGCGTCGCGTCGACCGACGCGGAGGCCCGGCAGGTGACGTGCTGTTGGCGGCGGCCGACGAAGACGGCGTCCGGCTCGTCGAGGGACGTACCGCGGGCCCGCAGAGTCAGCCGGCCCGGGCGGTCCTCGGTCGTGCAGTGCTCGGGGGACCGGTCGCGTACGGAGATCCAGGACGGGTGGAGCTCGGGGAGGTCGAAGTCGTCGCGGAACGGCGCGTCGGCGGCGATGCCGGTGCCGGCGGGGGAGACGATCTCGCCGACCACCGGCCAGCCGTCGTCGGTCCAGGTGACCGGTGCGAGGAACGTCTCGCGGCCCCTCACGTGCCAGCCGGGGGTGCCGCCGTGCGGCCGGACGCCGAGGAACACCATCCACCACGAACCGTCCGCGGCCTGCACCAGATCCCCGTGACCGGTGTTCTGCACGGGGTGGTCCGTGCCGCGGTGGGTGAGGAGAGGGTTGTGCGGGCAGGGCTCGAAGGGGCCGTTCGGGCCGGGCCCGCGGGCGATGGAGACGCCGTGGCCGCGCTCGGTGCCGCCCTCCGCGATGAGCAGGTACCAGTACGCGCCGATGCGGTAGAGGTGCGGTGCCTCGGGGGCCTTGGCGCCCGGCGCCCCGGACCACAGCCTGCGCTCCGCACCGAGCGTGCGCCCTGTGTACGGGTCGATCGCGACCTGTCCCACTCCCGCGAACGTGCACCAGCAGGTGCCGTCCTCGTCCCAGGCCAGGTCCGGGTCGATGCCGGGGACGCCGGGCAGCCGCACGGGATCGGACCAGGGGCCGGCCGGGTCGGTCGTGGTGACCAGCAGATTGCCGCCGCCCTCGGAGCAGTTGGTGACGATCAGCCAGAAGCGGCCGTCGTGGTGGCGCAGCGTCGGTGCGTAGATCCCCCCGGAGGACGGCATGCCGACGGGCAGACGCAGCTGTTCCGGCCGGTCGAGGACGTTGCCGATCTGGGTCCAGTGCAGCAGGTCACGGCTGTGGAAGAGCGGGATGCCGGGGAAGTACTCGAAACTGGAGCAGGCAAGGTAGTAGTCGTCGCCCACGCGGCAGACGCTGGGATCGGGGTGGAAACCCGGGACGACGGGCTGATCGGACACCATGGGGCCCTTCATCGATGGTTCGGGGTGCGGACGGGGCTGCGGGCCAGCCCTTGACGGCGCCGGTGAGGACACCCGTGCGGACGTGCTTCCGGAGGAACGGGCAGCGATCAGCAGCGGCACCAGCGTCAGGAGGACGACGGCCGTCTGCGGCGAGTGGGCAGCACTGCGGACCACATATCCGCCACTCGCCCGCGCCGTCCAAGCGCGCCGCGTCCATCAGCTCGTTGGAGTTGCCACCGGTGTTCCGCGCGCCCCCGCCCCCGCAGTCGGCAGCAGCGGCCCCGCCGCGGCGACCGCGGCGGCCGACGCTGCCGCGCCGACGAACCTCCTGCGGTTGAACTCGTGAGTCATGGGGGTGGCCCTTTCGCCTCGGACGGCACTCGGGATCGCACACACATCGCGCTCGGTGGCGCCCTAGCTATCGAAGCGCTTCACTTAGAGCAGAAGTTAACGAGGTGTTTCGTTCGAAACAAGGGGTTCAGCACAGAGAGACTTTTCTTGGGCGGGGGGCGTGGACACTCCGTGATGAGGGGTGTCAGCGTCGATGTGTCCACCCAAAGCTCTTGCATCCATCGCTTATTGGGGTTGCCGCCCGTGAGCCTTGTTCTCCCGCTCGCTGCCGACCGGGCCCCCTCCGCGATCCCGCCCTACCGCTGTCGAAGCGCTTCGAAAACCTGGTCGGCGGCGCCGTCGCCCGGCCGGGGTGCGGAGCGAACCACGCTGTCCGGCCGGGCGAGGGCGAGGGGTCAGGCGAGGGCGGCCAGGTCCCGGTAGTCCTCGCTCCACAGGTCCTCGTCCGCGTCCGGCAGCAGCAGGACCCGGTCGGGGCGCAGGGCGTCGATGGCGTCCTCGTCGTGGGTGACCATCACGATCGCTCCCGGGTAGGAGCCGACGGCGGCCAGGACCTCGTCGCGGGAGGCGGGGTCCAGGTTGTTGGTCGGCTCGTCCAGCAGCAGCACGTTCGCGCCGGAGTGGACCAGCCCGGCCAGAGCCAGGCGGGTCTTCTCCCCGCCGGAGAGCACGTCGGCCCGCTTGTCGGCGTCGTCCCCGGAGAAGAGGAACGCGCCCAGCACGCGACGGACCTCACCGTCGCTCAGGTGCGGGGCCGCTGCGGCCAGGTTCTGGCGGACCGTGCGCTCAGGGGCCAGGGTGTCGTGCTCCTGGGCGAAGTAGCCCAGGAGCAGCCCGTGTCCGTGCACCACGCGGCCGGAGTCCGGCCGCTCCTGGCCGGCGAGGAGGCGCAGCAAGGTGGTCTTGCCGGCGCCGTTGAGGCCGAGGACGACCAGGCGGCTGCCCCGGTCCACGGCCAGGTCCACGCCCTCGGCCTGTGCGTGCAGGGCCGCGGCCTTGCGTTCCGCGCCGGCCCGCTCGCGGGCACGGCGGCGCTCATCGGCTGCCCGCTGGGCGAGGTAGCCGCTCCAGCCGGTGTTGTGCGGGTCGATCGAGGCGCGGGTGGCGTCCAGGTGGAACACCCGGTTGACCACGTCGGCCAGCAGTGCGGTGTCGTGGCTGATGACCACCAGGCCGCCGGTGTGGCCCTGGAGGAAGGTGCGCAGCCAGGCGACCGAGTCGGCGTCCAGGTGATTGGTCGGCTCGTCCAGCAGCAAGGTGTGGTCCGGTCCGGCGAACAGGATGCGGGCCAGTTCGACGCGGCGCCGCTGCCCGCCGGAGAGCGCGCCCACCGGCTCACCCAGCACCCGTTCGGGCAGTCCCAGACCGGCGGCCACCCGGGCCGCCTCGGCCGCGGCGGCGTAGCCACCACCGATCTGGAAGGCGGCCTCGGCGCGGGCGTAGGCGTTCATCGCCCGCTCCAGCGCGGCGGGCCCGTCGGCGCCGGCCATCGCGGCCTCCGCCGTACGCAGCCGGTGCAGCGCCCGGTCCAGGCCGCGGGCGGACAGGATCCGGTCGGTGACCGTGACAGCGGGGTCGGCGGCGCGGGAGTCCTGTGCCAGGAACCCGACGCCACCGGTGCGGGTGATGGTGCCGACGGCGGGCCTGACCTTCCCGGCCAGGGCGGTCATGAGGGTGGTCTTGCCGGCGCCGTTGCGGCCGACCAGGCCGATGCGGTCGCCGGGGGAGACGGTGAAGGAAATGTCGGAGAGCAGCAGGCGGGCGCCCGCGCGCAACTCCACACCGCGAACGGTAATCATGGGATGACGCTCCGAGAAAACAAGAGGACACACTTCTGGCGTGGAAGCGGGTCCTGCTGCTAGGAGACTCGGGGCGTAGACACGCGTCCACGGTAAGCGACGCCCCCTGAGCGGCGCATCCGCTTTCCCTCTGGGCCGGGTCGTCGGCCGTGTCCGGTTCGTCGACGGGGATCGACATTCGGTCGACCCGGGC
This sequence comes from Streptomyces sp. NPDC003027, assembly GCF_053591435.1. Lineage (NCBI taxonomy): Bacteria > Bacillati > Actinomycetota > Actinomycetes > Kitasatosporales > Streptomycetaceae > Streptomyces > Streptomyces sp. NPDC003027. The sequence goes on along the minus strand of NZ_JBSFTU010000004.1, from coordinate 195,136 downwards.
TGGGAGCGCTCTCAGGGTGGGGGGTGGCTCCCGCGGCGTGGGGGTCGTCTCCGTGGTCCGGTGCGGGAAGGGCGTGCGAACCCCTCTGAGCAGCGGAAACGCTTCGGGGGAGGACCCGGCGTACACACCCTGCGCCTCTGGTGCCCGGCCGTCCGTCGGGCCGAAGGTCCGTCACCTTTCGGACACTTCGCCGCCGCCACGACGCGGAGGCGGCGTATTCGCGCGTCTGGGGGCCTCGGTCCGACCCTACGATTGTGCAGACCATTGATGGGCACACGTATCCGATTTGTGCCTGCGATTGGCGGCCCCGCCTCGGCGCGGCATTGCCGATATGGGGGGAATTCGAGTGCGTAGTTCATTACGGACCGTGGAGGACGGCGGGGCGGCCCCGGGGCGGCGGATACCGGTCGTCGTCCACACCGCGGATCCCATCTCCCGGGCGGGCGCGGTCAGTCAGCTGCGCCAGCACCCGGCGGTCGAGCTCCGGGAGGGAACGGAGGTCAGGCCGGGGACCGTGGCGGTCCTGATCGGAGAGACACCGGACGAGCCCCTGCTCGCCCAGCTGCGCAGACTGGTCCGCAGCGAAGGCGCCCGCGCCGTCCTGGTCGTGAGCGCGGTCCGCGAGGCCGAACTCCTCGACGTCATCGAGTGCGGGGTCGGCGCCGTCGTGTGGCGCCATGAAGCGACCGCGCACCGGCTGCTACAGGCCGTGCTCGCCGCCGCCCGCGGTGACGGCGACCTCCCCGCCGACCTCCTCGGCCGTCTCATGAGCCAGGTCGGTACGCTCCAGCGCTCCGCGGCGGGCCACCCCGGCACTCCCGCCTCGGGCCTCGTGGCACGTGAGGTCGATGTCCTGCGGCTGGTCGCGGAAGGCCTGGACACCGGCGAGATCGCGGGCAAGCTCTCCTACTCCGAGCGCACCGTCAAGAACGTCATGCACGGGCTGACCACCCGTCTGCATCTTCGCAACCGCGCCCACGCCGTGGCCTACGCCTTGCGGGAGGGCTACATCTGACCGCGCGGGCAGACCCGCTGGCGGACCCGCTGGCGGACCCGGGGGCAGACCGCGCGGGCAGACCCAGGGGCAGCCGCAGGGGTCCGCGCGGCCCCGTGACGCCGCCCCTTCGCCTTCCCCGGAGCGCCTGCGGTGGCGGGTGCGGAGCGGTGAAGAATCTCAGCACGGGGACTGTACGTACACGCAAGGCGGGAGCGCGTTCTGTGATCCATGAGGTGGACGACGTCCTCAAGAGGATGCTCACCGGCGGCGCCCTCGCCGGTTCCGGCATCGACGTCTCCCTGGAGGCCCCGACCCGTGACTGGGCCGCCCGGCGCAACGCCCCCGCCGTCAACGCCTACTTGTACGACATCCGCGAGGACGTCGCCCGCCGCCAGCGCGGCACGGTGCCGGTCACGGACGAACGCGGAGCGGTCCTCAAACGGCGCCAGCCGCCCCGCTGGTTCCGGCTGTCGTACCTCGTCACCGCCTGGACGAAGCAGCCCCAGGACGAGCACCGCCTCCTGTCGGCCGTGCTGGCGACCCTGCTGCCCCGCGAGATCCTGCCTCCCGAGGAACTGCCCGGCTCGCTCGGCGCGTTGGGACTGTCCGTACCCCTCACCGTCGCCGGGATCCAGAGCGAGGCCCGGTCGACGGCCGAGATATGGTCCGCGCTCGGCGGCGAACTCAAGCCGTCCCTGGACGTGGTGGTGACCGCCCCCTTCCCGGCCTTCCCCGAGTACGACGCCGGGCCGCCGGTCACCGAGGGCGCGGCGGTGCGGGTACGCGGGATCGACGGCACCCTGGAAGGATCGCCGGAGCGGCGGCACCGACCGCCGACGTCCGGTGTCGGCACCCCTGGTGCCGACACCGGTCTTCCGGACTCCGGCCGCCCGGACGCACGTCCTCCGGACGACGGCGGTCTTCCGGACTCCGGGCGTGCGAGCGGGGAGAGGCGGCGGCGATGACGACGTACGCCTCCACCCACCCCGCCGGATCGGCGCCGGACGACCCCGCCCCCGACCCGGAGCCGGACCCGACCGCCGCGCTCCTGGCCCGCCTGGCCCGGCTGCGCGAGCGGGTCGCCCGGCTGGTCGAACTCCGCGGCGCCGACGATCCCACGGCCGCGGACCCGCTGCGCGGCCTGTACCTGTCCGAGGAGGCCGTACGTCATGTACTGGCCTCCGCCGTGCGACGACACGGCCCGGGGGAGGACGCCCACGACGCCTCCGCCGACGCCTCCGCCGACGCCTCCGCCTCGGACCGGCTGGCCGGGCTCACCGCACGGCTCGGACTGGCGGAGCCGGAGACGGAGCTGCTGCTCATCGCCCTCGCGCCCGATCTCGACCGGGACTTCGAGCCGCTGTACGCCTACCTCAACGACGACGTCAGCAGGCGCCGGGCCACCACCGGGCTCGCCCTCGACCTCTGCGGCCTCCCCGCACACCTGCCCCGGGCGCGGGCCCTTCTCCACCCGGCGGCGCCGCTGTCCGCCCTCGGACTGGTCGAGGTCGAGGAGCCCGAACGGCCCTTCCTGAGCCGGTCCCTGCGCGTCCCCGACCGGGTCGTCGCCCATCTCCTCGGCGACGACACCCCGGACGCCGCGCTCGCCGGCCGCGTACGCCCGCTCGCTGCACCCCTCGGCCCGTACGACGAGGAGTTCACCCGCAGCCTCGCCCACCGGCTGGCCGCCGGTCCGCTCACCGTCCATCTGCGCGAACACCGGGAGGGCGACGGGCTCACCTGGGCCGCGGCGGCGCTGGCGGCGGCCGGTCTCGACGCCCTGCATTACACGCCGACCGCCCTCACCGCCCCGGGCCCAACCCCCGCCCCCGGCCCAACCCCCGTCCCCGGCCCAACCCCCGTCCCCGGCCCGACCCCCGTCCCCGGCTCCGACACGGAGCCCTTTGCCGCGCTGCTGCGCGAGGCCCGGCTGCGGGGCCTCGCGCTCGTCGTGTCGCCGCTGCCGGACGAGGCCGGGCCGCTGTTCAGAGCGCTGGCCACGGACGACGTACCGGTGCTGTTCACCGGCACCGGCCCGTACGACCCCGAGTGGTGCGACCGCGACCCGCTGGTCCTCGACGCGCCGAGGCTCCCGGCGGGCGCCGCGGAGGTGTGGGCGGCGGCGCTCGGCGACGCGGCGAGGGCTGCCGGGTTCGATCTGGCGGCCACGGTCGCGCCGTACCGCCTCGGTGCGGACCGGGTCACCCGGGCCGCAAGCGCCGCCCTGGACCTCGCCGCGTTCGACGGCACACCGCTGACCGCCACCCATGTCCGGCTGGCCGCCCGTCGGCAGTCCGCGTCCGGGCTCGAGCGGCACGCCCGCCGTATCCGGCCGGACGTCGGCTGGGAGGACCTCGTCCTGCCCGAGCGGCCCCGCGCCCAGCTGCGGGAACTCGCCCTGCGCGCCCGCCACCGCGACCGGGTCCTCGGAGACTGGCGGCTCAGCGCCGGAGGCGGCCGGGGGCGCGGCGTGGTGGGGCTCTTCGCCGGCGAGTCCGGCACCGGCAAGACGCTCTCCGCCGAGGTCGTCGCCGCCGAACTCGGCCTCGACCTCTACGTGGTCCAGCTGTCGTCCATCGTGGACAAGTACGTGGGCGAGACCGAGAAGAACCTGGAACGGATCTTCACGGAGGCCGACCGGACCGACGCCGTACTCCTCTTCGACGAGGCCGACTCCGTCTTCGGCAAGCGCTCCGAGGTCAAGGACGCGCACGACCGCTACGCCAACATGGAGAGCGCCTACCTCCTCCAGCGGCTGGAGTCCTTCGACGGCATCGCCGTGCTCACCACCAATCTGCGGGCCAACATCGACGAGGCGTTCACCCGGCGCCTGGACCTTGTGATCGACTTCCCGTTCCCCGACGCGGAGCAGCGGCTGGCCCTGTGGCGGCACGCCCTCGCCCGCGTGCCCTGTGCGGACGGCACCGACGCCGGGGTGTGCGCGCGCGACTTCGAGCTGGCCGGGGGGTCGATCCGCAGCGCCGTCGTCACCGCGGCGTACGCCGCGGCGGGCCGTGGCGAACCGGTCACCGCGGCCGACCTGCTGGAGGGCGCCCGCCGCGAGTACCGCAAGGCGGGGCGCCTGGTGCCGGGCGAGGGCGGCTGGTAGCCGGCCCGGCGTCCGGCCCTCACTCGGTGCCCCGGCCCTCACCCGGCGCCCGGCCCTCACTCGGCCCGGCCCCACCCGGCCCGGAGGGGCGTGTCCCGGTCTACTCCACGCGCCACTTCTGGTTCGGCGTCCCGGCGCACGTCCACAGCAGGAGCCTCGTTCCGTTGGCTGTGCCGTGGTCGTCGGCGTCCACGCACTTGTTCGCCTGCGGGTTCACGAGGTCGCCGGCGCCGCTCAGCACGAACTGCTGGGCCGGGTTGCCGCTGCACCGGGCGAGCTGGATGGCCGCCCCGTCGTCGCGGGAACCGTGCGCGACGTCCATGCACAGGCCGAGCGCCCGGACCGTACCGTCGCCCTGGAAGTCCCACTTCTGGTTGGCGCCGCCCATACAGTCCCAGAGGTGGAGCTTGGTGCCGTCGCGGCCGATGCCGTCCTGCGCGTTCGGCACGTCGACGCAGCGGTTCGAACCCTGACCGATGATCAGGGAACCGACCGCGGCCGGCTGCTCCGGGGGCGGGGGTGCGCCGCCCGAACCGCCATCGGTGCCTCCACCCGATGCCGAGCCCGATGTGTCCGGTTCCCCGCCCGCGTCCTGGCTCGGCGGCGGGGCATCCTCCTCGGCAGGCTCCGGCGGGGCGGGTTCCTCCGCCGCCGGAGAGCTCGCGGCCGGGGCCGACGGGGTGGGGCTCGGCAGCAGGGAGGCGCCGGCCTCCACCGGCTTCTCCAGCGCGGCGCTGCGTACCTCGGGCTTGTAGGCGATCCAGAGCATCACGAAGGTGATGGCGAGTGCCAGGAGGATGCCGAGGAAGGTGGCGAGCCAGCCGGGGAGGAACCCGCGTTGGACATAGGTTCCTTCGACGTCCAGGGGCGTCACTCCGGACCGCTGCACGGCCAGCGTGTACGGCCGCTGCTGTTTCGAGCCGAACCAGATGATCTCGCGGGGCTTGAGCGTCGTGTTCACGAACGCGGCGCGGCCGGGCTCGATCTGCACGTGGGAGGGGTGGATCTCGTACGAGAGGTCGTCGCCGTTGTCGCTGCCGCTGACGGACGCGGTCAGCTTCGTGTTGCCGAGGTTGTCGATGGCCAGCTTCGGCCGCCCCCGCAGCCGCCCCTTCACGGTCGGCGGCACCAACTCCGCGCGTACCTCCGTGAACGGCGTGACCGTCAGGTTGCCCTCCGGGACGGTCGTGGCCTCCGGGTGCTCGGTCGGCGTGACGCGTACGGCATACGGATGCGGTCCGGCCGCCGCGTCGGGCGTGCGCGGCGGCGAGAACGTCAGTTCCACCGTGCCCGTGGTGCCGGGGTAGAGGCGCAGGGTCCGCGGCTCCACCGCCGTCCAGAGGGCGACGTCGCCGACGGGCTCGAAGCGGTACTCGTCGACGATGTCCCCGGTGTTGCGCAACCGCAGTCGTACGGTCGTCGTGCCACCGGGGTCCACCGTGGCCGACGCGGGTTCCAGAGAAGTCCAAAGGCTCACGTTCGGACGCTAGCCGCGAGGCCGACGCCGGGGCAGAGCCGCAGGGGTACGGTCGCTGCCCGCAGGGGCAGCGCGCGATGCCCCGCCTCGGCGCACGTGCCCACTACGGGGAAGCGTGCAAGCGGCGGGAGTGGCGGGAACGGCTGGACGGTGCCGGCTGGACGGGGCCGGTGGCTGCCGGGGGCTACGGGGCGAACAGCTTGTTGAAGTACATCCTGGCGACCCGCGTCTTGATCTTCTCGCGCATCGGTGCCTTCGCCATCCCCTTGCCCTCGATCGCGTCGTACTTCTCGTCCTTGAGCTCCTCGACGATCGCGTCCAGCAGCCGCTTCTGCGCACCCTCGGGGTCGACGCCCTGCCGGCCGAGGTAGTCGTTGAGCGCCTTCCACGGGTTGCCCAGGTTGATCCCCTGCGCCGAGGCCGCCTCCCTGATCGAGGAGGCCGTGGTGTTGTCGTCGGTCATGTAGGCGGTGCGCATCTCGCCCGTGAGACGGTTCTCGTTCACCAGCACGTTGTGGTACTCGACCAGCGCCCGCCGGCCACCGGACATGTCGACGTCGAACCCCCTTTCGTGCTGCTGGAGATGGCCCATCTCGTGCCGGATGGTCTGCGCGACGGTGAAGCCGGAGGACGGATTGCTGTTCGCGGCGATGATGCCGTGTGCGGGGAAGTACCCGCCGCCGCCGGCGCCCGCGACCACCTCGGAGGCGGACTGCGCCGGATCGCCGCCGTTCAGGGCGTGGATGCTGAGCTGACCCTCCTCGGGGGTCAGGCCGACGCAGTGGCCCGGCGGGTAGTCGGCGAACGGGGTGTCCGCCCGGATGCCGTCCGGCACCTCCACGATCTTCACGGTCCCGGTGATGCCGAGCACCTCCCGGGCGCTGTCGATCACTTCCATGTCCAGGGCGCGCTGCACGGGAGCGGGCCCGCCCGCTTCCGCCGCCCTTCCGCCGCCCCCTCCGCCCTCGGCGGTGGCACGGGCGCGCTGCACGGGCGGCGCCCCGCTCATCACCCGCCGGGCCGTGTCCTCCGCCTGCCGCTCCGCCCAGTCGGACGGGTCGGAGACCTTCAGGCCCGAGCCGTTGTCGGTGCCGGGGACGGAGCCCTGGCTCTGCTGGCGGTAGTGGTCCAGCTCGTGGGCGAGGGTGTGCTTGTCCTGGCCGTCCCAGACCACGTGGGAGCCCGAGGTGTACGCCTTGGCGCCGATCTCCGTCGCGGACCGCTGGGCGACCGCGTCGGTGTGGACACGTACGCCGCTGAAGTCGTCGCCGCCGAACCGGGCCTCCATCTCGCTCCTCAGCGGCCCGTCCAGCGGTCGGCCGGGGGAGCGCAGCACCTCGTGCACGGCCGAGCGCTGGACCGCTGGGTCCCGCGCCGCGGAGTCCTGTGCCGCGGACCCGTGCCCGCAGCGCGCGTCGTGCTCGTGGCGCTCCTCGGCGACGGCCCGTGCGACGGCCGCGTTGCCCGCCGCCCGCTGGAGCGCCAGGAGCTGGAGCGCGGGTGTGGTCAACGGCGCCTTCGGGCGGGTCCCGCCCCGGTCACCGGCCTGGTCGGCCCGCTGTTCGTGTGCGCGCACGGTGCTCTCCTCGCTGGTTGGCATCCCAGCGTTACCCGTTCACGGCGGCCCGCGGGAGAGCCTTGAGGGCAGTCCCGGGGGCAGGCTCACGGGTGGTGCGGTCCGAGCGTAGGCGCCCAGGTGCGGTGAAGTGCCCCTGCGGGCAACGGCGGTGCCCCCGAGCAGGTACCGCAGGACGTTTCCGGTGGCACGCCGCGCGCGCGAGGGTGGAAGCCGTCCTGTCGCGTACCCGAGGAGAGCAGAGCATGCCGTCCTACCTGTCGCCCGGCGTGTACGTCGAGGAGGTGGCCAGTGGCTCGCGCCCCATCGAAGGGGTGGGCACCTCGGTAGCGGCCTTCGTGGGGCTCGCGCCCACCGGTCCGCTGAACGCACCGACCCTGGTGACCAACTGGACCCAGTACGTCGCGGCCTTCGGTGACTTCACCGACGGGTACTACCTCGCGCACAGCGTCTACGGCTTCTTCAACAACGGCGGCACGGCCGCCTACGTCGTACGCGTCGGCGGCGCACCCGGGGGAGCGTCCGACGGCGGCCCGGCCGCCGCGAACGGCGCCCAGGTGACCGGCTCCGCCGCGCCGGCCGCACTGCCGCCGGGGGAGCCCCGGCAGCTCGGCACCTTCACCGTCAGCGCTGTCGCACCCGGCTCGCTGAGCGTCGAGGTCGCCGACCCGGAGGGCGACGGTCCGGCCGAACGGTTCAAGCTGATCGTGAAGGACGGCGACACGGTCGCCGAGACCTTCGACGTGACGGCGAAGAAGGGCGGGCGCAGCTACGTCGTCACGCAGGTCAAGGAGCGCTCCCGGCTCATCGCCGTGCAGGAGGCGGCGCCCGCCGCGCAGCTCGCACGGCCCGACAACCAGACCGTGGCGCTGGCGGCCCCGGCCCCCGCCCCGGCCGCCCCCGCCGCCCCCTCCGGCGCGGCCGCCGCGCACCCGGGTCCCGCCGAGTACCTCGGCGACTCGTCCGACCGCACCGGTTTCGGCGGCCTGGAGGCGGTCGACGAGGTGTCGATGGTCGCCGTGCCCGACCTGATGGCCGCCTACCAGCGTGGCGCGATCGACCTGGAGGCTGTGAAGGCGGTCCAGCTGGGACTGATCGCGCACTGCGAACTGATGGGCGACCGGGTCGCCGTCATCGACCCGCCGCCCGGCCTGAACGCCCGCGAGATCCGGGTCTGGCGCCAGGAGACAGCTGGTTACGACTCCAAGTACGCCGCCCTCTACTACCCCTGGATCAAGGCCTTCGACCCGGCCACCGGCCAGACCCGGACGATCCCGCCGAGCGGCCACATCGCGGGCGTCTGGGCGCGCAACGACGCCGAGCGGGGCGTGCACAAGGCCCCCGCGAACGAGGTCGTCCGCGGCGCGGTTGACCTGGAGATCCAGATCACCCGCGGCGAGCAGGACCTGCTCAACCCCATCGGGATCAACTGCATCCGGGCCTTCCCGGGCCGCGGCATCCGCGTCTGGGGTGCGCGCACCCTCTCCTCCGACCCGGCCTGGCGCTATCTGAACGTGCGGCGGTACTTCAACTACCTGGAGGAGTCGATCCTGATCGGCACCCAGTGGGTGGTGTTCGAGCCGAACGACCACGCGCTGTGGGCCCGGATCCGCCGCAACGTCTCGGCCTTCCTGGTCAACGAGTGGCGCAACGGCGCCCTCTTCGGCGCCCGGCCGGAGGAGGCGTACTACGTCAAGTGCGACGAGGAGTCCAACCCGCCGGAGTCGGTCGACCTCGGGCGGGTCATCTGCGAGATCGGTATCGCGCCGGTCAAGCCCGCCGAGTTCGTGATCTTCCGACTGGCCCAGTTCTCCAGCGGCAGCGGCGAGCTGGAGGAGTAGTCCTCCTCCCCTCCACCCCGCCGTACGAGTCGAGCCCAAGATCGGCGGCCCAAGATCGGTCGGCCCCAGATCGGCCGGCCCCAGATCGGCCATGAGCCCTTGAGAAGGACAGAGAACAGATGAGTCTCCAGCCGGGTGACGCCCTCACCTCACATAATTTCGGCCTTCAGATCGACGGCGTGATGGTCGAGTACCTCGCCGAGGTCAGCGGCCTCAGCCTCGAACAGGACGTCATCGAGTACCAGCAGGTCTCCGCGCAGGGCAAGCCGGTCACGAAGAAGTTGCCCGGTGTGAAGAAGGCCGGCACGTGCACCGTCGTGCGCGGTATGACGCAGTCGGCGGCCTTCAACCAGTGGATCACCGAGTCGGTGAACGGCGCGATGGCCACGGCGCGGAAGAACGCCACCATCATGGTGATGGACTATCAGAACAACCCGGTCAAGCGGTACAACATGCGCAACGCCTGGTGCAGCAAGATCGACACCAGCACCGTGAAGGCCGGAGAGGCCTCCGCGCTGACCGAGACCGTGACCATCACGTTCGAAGAACTGGTCATCGAGTAATGCGGCGTACTGCTCCCAGGGCGGGTGCGGGCGCGGGCGCGGGTGTGAGTCCGGGTGCGGGTGCTGATGCGGGCGTGGGTCCGGGCGCGGCGCTCGCGGACGGCCGGCCCGGGACCGGGACGGAGCCAGAGCGGCAGAACGCTGCCCCGGCTCCCGCCCCGGCGGCCGAGCGGCTGCTCACGGAGTTCGCGTTCGAGCTGCCACGCGGCTACGTCGACGAGTCCGGCACCGTGCACCGCCACGGGGTCATGCGCCTCGCCACCGCCCGGGACGAGCTGGTGCCGCTGCGCGACATGCGCGTGCAGGAGAACCCGGCCTACCTGTCGGTGGTCCTGCTCGGCCGGGTGATCACGCGGCTCGGCACGCTGCCGCTGGTGCACGACGGGGTGGTGGAGAACATGTTCGCCTCCGACCTGGCGTTCCTGCAGGACTTCTACCGCCAGATCAACGCCGAGGGCCACACCAGGGCGGGTGTCACCTGCCCCCACTGCGAGCAGCCGTTCGAGGTCGAACTCGGCGGGAGCCGCCTGGGGGAATCGTGACGTACGCGACCGACCGTCTCCACGAGGAGATCGCGTACATCGCCTACCACTTCCACTGGAGCCAGGAGGAGATCCTGAACCTCGAACACCGCGACCGCCGCCGGTACGCCGAACAGATCGCGGGTCTCGTCACGCGCGCCTCGGCGAAGGGGTAGGGCGTGGGACTGATCAGCAGGATCAGGGACGGTGGCCGGCGGCGACGGGCGGCGGCGGAGGAAGCGAAGGAAGCTGAGGTCTCGCCGCAGTTCGGTGCGGGTATGGGTACGGGTGCCGGTGCGGACACCCGTGCCGGTGCCCGATCGGGTGTGGCCAGGACCGCCGGCTGGTCCGTGCTGCCGCCGATCCAGCGTGTGACCGGCGGCGCGTCGGCGGGGCCGGTCGCCGACGCCGGGTTCGGCGCCCGGCTCACGACCTGGCAGAGCCCGGCCTTCACCGGCCCGCTGTCGCACGCCGTGCTCGACGGGGCGCCGGGCGGGCTCGTCCACGGCGTACTCACGGCGGCGTCTCGGCCCGCTTCCGGACTCGAACTGCCGTCGCTCTCCCTGCCGGTGGCGGCACAGGAGGACGCGGACGGCACACCGTCCGTGCGGCCCTGGTCCCCGCCGGGCGTCACGGTCACCCCGCTCTCCCGCGCGGTCACGCGCCCGGCAGCCCCCGCCGTACAGCGCCGCACGCTGCCGGCCGCGTCGGGCGGGGGCCCGGTGGAGCGGACCGACTCCGGCGTCGGCTCCGGTGTCGGCTCCGGCGTGGGGTCGGGTGCTCCGGTACGGGACGGGGCGAACTCCGCGTCGGTGCGTGGAGCGGTGACGGGCCGGGGTGCCTCGGTGGCTGGGACGGGTCCGGGTGCGCCGACGGCTGTGACGGATCGGGATGCTTTGGCGTCTGGGGCGGGTCCGGGTGCCCCGGCGCCTGTGGCGAGTCCGGGCGGCCCGGTGGCTGCGACGGGTCCGGGTTCCCCGACGGCTGTGGCGGGTCCGGGTTCCCCGGCACCCGACGATGCGAGGCCCGCGTCGGCGACAGCACCGGCGAGCCGCGCGTCTCGCCCTCAGAGGGGCTCCGACGCCGGACCGGCGGCGGGAGCGGCACGTCGACGGCCTCTGCTCGGCGCGCCCCTGCCCGCCGCGCCGGCGGACGCGACGCCGCTCGCGGGCGGCCCACTGGCGGCACCGCAGGCCCAGGCCGAACCGATGCCGGCTGTCCAGCGCGCCTCCGTGGGTTCGGGCTCCGCACCTTCCCCTACGCGGCAGGTTTCCCCTCCCTCACGAGCCCTCGCCCCCGCCCGAGCGCTCACCCCCGCGCTGCCGCCCACGCCCCAGGCCCCCGCGCGACCCCCGCACTCGGCCCCGACGGCCGTACCACTGCGCCGAATCCCCCCGGCACAGGCCCGACCCGCGACGTCCGCCGCGGCTGAGTCCCCTCGCCCACCGCGTGGATCGGGGACGGCGGTGGGTCCGGTCTCGCAGTCGCCCCGTCCGGGTGCGGCCGTGCCGTCCGTGCCGGGGGCGGCGGTGGGTCCGGTGTCCCAGTCACCTCGGCCGGGTGCGGCCGTGCCGTCCGTGCCGGGGGCGGCGGTGGGTCCGGTCTCGCAGTCGCCTCGGCCGGGTGCGGCCGTGCCGTCCGTGGAACGTCGACCGGCCACATCGGGATTGCCGGTGAACTCCGGGCCGTCTCGGCCAGTTGCCGCCGTACCGTCCCTGGCGCGCGCGGTACCGGGTGCGGAGCCCCCGTCGCCTCGGCCGGGGGTGGCCGTACCGTCCGTTCAGCGCCGACCCGCAGGTGCGGGCGCGGGCGTGAGCCCCGTGTCCGAGCCGCTTCCCCCACGGCGACACGCGCCCTCCGCGCAGAGCCTCCCCGCTGTGGCGCCCGCCCCGCCCCCCGCAGGGCCGGGCGCCGGCGTGAACACATCCGAGGCGCCCGCCCTCTCGCGCCCTGGGTTCACCTCTCCCGCGCCGCCGCTCGACGCCGCGCCTGCCACACCTCCGACTGCTGGAGGCGACGGCCCCTCGGGCGCCGGTGCCGAGGCCGTACAGCGGCGTTCCGCCGGGCATCCCCGGCCGCGGCTCGGTCTCGGCGCCCCTGTGGCGCGGCGGCTCGTCGGCGATGAGTCGACGTCAACCGGCCCGAGTGCCGGGAGCGTCGGGAACGTTCCTCCGCCGCGTCGTAGGGCGACTGGTGACGCCGCCCCGGCCGCACCCGGGCGTCGTGCGTCGGACGCGCAGCGTGTCTCCGGCGTGGTGACGCACGCGGCCGACCCCGTGCCGCCGATCCAGCCCGGCCGCCCGGCCGCGCCCGGCCACGGCGACGTACTCGCACCGGCGGTGCAGCGTGCCGTGGTCAGCCCGCACGAGGCGCCGGGCCAGGCACTCGCCACCGCAGGGGACAACCCGGCCCCGCCCGCCGCAGCGCCCGCACAGGCTCCGGCACCCGGGCAATCCGCCGCCGCGCGCCCGGCTTTGGACTCCGGACCCGCCCCGGTGGTGCAGCGTGCCGCGACAGTGCCGCCCGTTCCCGCCGCCACCCCGGAGAGGGGACTGTTCCTGCCCCTCCACGAGCCGTCCGCCCAGGCGAGCACGGGCGTCGCCCCCACGCCCCCGCCGAGGCCGGGGCTCGCGCCCCCGCTGTCGTCCGGCCGCCCGGAGACGGGTGGGCCCGGGCCCGTACCGGCGGTGCGCCTCGCGCCCCCGCTCGCGTCCGGCCGACCGGTGCCGTTCGCCCCGGCCACGGCGGGCGGGAGTGTCATGGAGCCGGTTTCGGTGCAGCGCGCCTCGGCTGCCGTGCCCGGTCAGGCGAGCACGGGCGCCGCCGCATCTCCGCCGATGGCCGGGCTCGCGCCCCCGCTGCCGTCCGGCCGTCCGGCGCCGGGTAAGCCCGTGCCCGTACACGTTCCAGGGCCCACGCCCAGACCGGCGGTGCGCCTGACGCCCCCGGCCTTCGCCCCCGCACCCATACCCGGCCCCGTTCAGGCTCCATTCCCCACCCCGACCCCCGCGGCCCAGCGCGCCCCGAAAGCCGGGCCCGTGCGCGTCCACGCCCCCGACCACCCCCTGCCGCACGCCCCTCAACTCCCCATCCCGGCCCCCGCGCCCCCGTCCTTCCCGCCGACCGCCGCCGCACCTCCCTCCGTCCAGCGCACCCCCCACACGGAGCCCCCGCCTCCGTACTCCCCTCCCTCGCCGTCCACCCCCACCACCCCCATCCCCACCACCGGTGAACCCCCGCCCGCGTACACCCCCGTCGACTTCGACGCCCGCGCCCTCACCGGTGCTCAGGTCGACGAGCTGACCCATCGGCTCATCGGGCCGCTGACCCGGCTGCTGCGGACCGAGCTCCGGCTCGACCGGGAGCGGATCGGCAGGCTCCGCGACCCCCGCAACTGAGTCCCCCGACCCAGCCCCCGACCCAGCACCGACCCCCCAGCCACCGTCCCTGAAAGGCGCACCCGATGCCCAGCGATCTCGACCCGGGATCCACCATCTTCTTCACCCTCACCATCGACGGCGAAAGCCTCGGGTTCTTCAACGGGTGCGAGGGGCTCGCCTCCTCCGTGGAGATCGAGCAGCACCAAGAGGGCGGCAACAACGGGTTCGTCTGGCAGCTTCCGTCCCGGGTGACCTTCTCCACCATCCGGCTGACCCGGCCCCTCACCCCGGACACCGCCAAGGTCGCGGCCTGGATCTCCTCCGTCACCACCGGGGTCACCCGGCCGACCGCCCAGATAGCCGCCCTGCGCGCGGACGGGTCCGAGGTGGCCCGCTGGGGGCTCATCGACGTGCTGCCCGTCAACTGGCAGGGGCCGTCCCTGGACCCCGCCAACCCCGGTGTCGCCACCGAGGTCCTGGAGATCACGCACCACGGATTCACGGACTGAGGGGACGCGGCACATGGCAGGCAGGGCAGGCAAGGGCGGCAAGGGCGGCGCGGGCAAGAGTCTCGTACGGGCCACGCTGGCCATCCACGAGCCGCCGATCGGGCACAGCACCACACCCGGCGGGCTCATCAAGAACTTCAGCTTCGACTTCAACCCCTCCCAGCTCGCGCTGAGCCGTCGCGCACGGTGGAAGACGACCCCCACCGCCGCCGTGCGCGACGGCGCCCTGCCCGAGTTCATGGGGCCGGAGCCACGGGAGATGACGGTGGAGATCTTCCTCGACTCCTCGGACGACCCGAGCGGAAACTCGGTCCTCAAGAAGGTCGAGTCCCTCTTCTCCTGCTGCGAGGTGACCTCGAAGAGCATCGCCGCCAAGCAGCCGTCCACGCCCTGGGTGGTCTTCCAGTGGGGTGCGTTCTCCACCGCCCGCTTCACCGCGTACGTCTCCTCCGTGGACGCCACCTACTCCCTCTTCGGGACGACCGGCGTGCCGATCCGGGCCACCTGCCAGGTCAACCTGCACGAGATCCCCGGCAAGACCAAGGGACAGAACCCGACGTCGGGCGCGCTCACCGCCCAGCGGGTGCACCGCGTCGTGGCGGGCGACTCGCTGGAGTCGCTGGCCTGGCGGGAGTACGGCGACGCGACCGCCTGGCGGGCGATCGCCGAGGCCAACGGCATCGACGACCCGTCGCGGCTGCGGACCGGTGCGGAACTGGTGCTCCCCGCGGCCGAAGAGGTCGGTGGTCCCTGATGGTGCAGGCCTCCTTCTCCAACGTCATCCACCTCACCCTTGACGGTGCCCGGCTTCCCGACGAGTTCGCCAACGACCTCGTCGGTGCCTGGGTCGACCTCGGGGCCGGGGTGCCCGCCGCCTTCCGGCTCACCTTCCGGGACCCGCACGGGCTGCTCCTGGGCAGACTCAAGGTCCAGTTCGGTACGAAAGTGGTCCTGGCCCCCGTCTCCGCCGGGCAGGGCGCCGCCTCCCCGCTGCTGACCGGCGAGGTCACCGGCATGGAGACCGACTACGACGGCACGGGCACCTTCACCGTCGTCCGCGGCTACGACCCCGGGCACCGGCTGATGCGGCAGCGCCGGGTCGCCGCGTACCGCAACCAGACCGCCTCCGACATCGCCCGCAAGCTGGCCGGCCTGAGCGGCATTCCGGTCGGCAAGGTGCAGGCCACGAAGACGGTCTACGAGTTCATCAGCCAGGCCAACGTGACGGACTGGGACTTCCTGGCCCGGCTCGCCGACGAGAACGAGAGGGTGATGTCGCTCGACGGCAAGGGCATGTTCCAGTTCGTCCGGCCCGACCCGGCGTCCGGCGCGCCGCCGGCGAGCACCGACGGCGAGAAGAGCCCCTTCGTGCTGCACGCGGGGCAGGACGTGCTGCGCTGCCGGGCCGCGGTCACCGCCGCCGACCAGGTCGGCAAGGTCGAGTCCCGAGGCTGGGACGTCACGACGAAACGGAAGCTCACCGCCCTCGCGCCCGCCACGGCCAACGCGGCCGTCACCATCGGCACCACTCCCAAGCAGGCGGGGGCACGCTTCAAGGCGGCCACACTGGTCGAGACCGACACCCCCTACGACCGCCAATCGGAGGTCCGCTTCGCCGCCCAGGCGCTCGCCGACGACATCACCTCCTCCTTCGCGGAACTGGAGGTCACGGTGCGGGGCAACCCCAAGCTGCGCCCCGGTGTGCCGGTCACGCTCAGGGATGTGGGGGCCCCGTTCGAGGGCAAGTACACCGTCACCTCGGCACGGCACGTCTTCGGTGACGACAGCGAGTACGTGACGTGGGTGACCGTCAGCGGCCGGCAGTGGCGCTCCCTCTTCGGCCTCACCTCCGGCGGCGCGGCGGCCACCGCGCCCCGGCTGCCGAGCGTGGCGAACGCCCTGGTCACCGACGTACAGGACCCTCTCAAGCAGGGCCGGGTGAAGCTCCAGTTCCCGTGGCTGGACGACACGTACGTCAGCGACTGGACGCGCACCGTCCAGCTGGGCGGCAAGGGAGGCGGCGGGCTCTTCCCGCTGGACGTCGGCGACGAGGTGCTCGTCGCCTTCGACCGTGGCGCCCTGGATCATCCGTTCGTCGTCGGCGGCCTCTACAACGGCCGCGACCAGCCGACCGTCGTCAAGGACGTGCCGCTGCACGACGGGCTGAAGAAGCAGGCGATCCGGCACACCCTGTCCGACCGGCAGGGCAACCGTGTCGACCTGCTGAGCCAGCAGACGGGCGCTCGTAAGCAAGGCGTACGGATCGCGACCGGCAATGACCGGCTCACCATCCACCTCGACCGCACCAGGACCGAGATCACCGTCGACAGCAAGGGGTCCGTCAGCATCACCGGCTCCCGCTCGGTGTCGATCGAGGCCGGTACCGACCTCACCCTGAGCGCCCGCCGGGCCCTGACCATCAAGAGCGGCGGACCCCTCACCATCGAGGGCCGCGGCCTGGTCAACCTCAAGTCGCTCGGCGGCGCGGTCAACGTGGACGCGATGGGCGCGCTCAGCCTCAAGGCGGTCGGCGCCGCGACGGTCAGCGCGGGCGGGACCGTCCAGGTCAACTCCGTCGCCAACGTGGGCATCCGGGCCGCGACCCTGCTGCTTCAGGGCGTGGTTCTGGTCAACAACAAGCCGTATCCGCTGCCGTGACGGCCCGGAAGTCGTCCGGGAAGACACCCGGAGGGCCACCCCGCGAACCCCGAAAGCCACCCGGAAGGAGAGTGGTCCGCTGATGGCCGAGCAGTTCGTCGGATCCGGCTGGGCGTTCCCGCTGCGGATCGGCCCCACCGGAGCCATCGCCCTCGTCAGCGGGGAGCGGGAGATCGAGGAGGCGATCCGGCTCGTGCTGGCCACCGCGCCGGGCGAGCGGCCCATGCGCCCCGAATTCGGCTGCGCCATCCACGACCTGGTCTTCGCCCCGGTCAACGAGGCCACCGCGGGCCGTATCCAGCACGAGGTGTACGCGAGCCTCGACCGCTGGGAGCCCCGGATCGAGGTGAACGACGTCGAGGTGACGGCCGGCGCCGAGCAGGGCGTCCTCTACATCGACGTGCGCTACTCGATCCGCGGCACCAACAACCCGCGCAGCCTCGTCTTCCCCTTCTACGTCATCCCCTCCCACGGTGAGCCCGGCCCGGGCGATCCGGGCACCCTTCCGGAAAGCGACCACTGATGGCCCTGCCCTCCCCGAACCTCGACGACCGCCGGTTCCAGCAGTTCGTCGACGACGCCAAGCGCTACATCCAGCAGCGCGCCCCCGAGTGGACCGACCACAACGTGTCCGACCCCGGCGTCACCCTCGTGGAAACCCTCGCCCACATGGCCGACCAGATCGTCTACCGGCTCAACCGCGTACCCGAGAAGAACCACCTCGCCTTCCTGGATCTCGTCGGCATCTCGCTCTTCCCGCCCTCGGCCGCCCGCGCCGATGTCACCTTCTGGCTCTCCGCCCCCCAGGAGGAGACGGTCGTCCTGCCGGCCGGCACCGAGACCGCCACACTGCGCACCGAGAGCGAGGAGGCCGTCGTCTTCGCCACGGAGCGGCAACTCGACATCGCCTGCTGTGAGTTGACTCATGTGGTGGTGCAGAACAGCGGTGCCGCCGTCGAGGAGCGGACCACGGACCTGACCGAGGGCAAGGACATCCGGTGCTTCGCCGAGGCCCCGCGGGCCGGTGACTGCCTGCTGCTCGGACTCAGCGCCGCGGTGCCGCACTGCGCGGTGGCGCTGGAACTCGACAGCCGGGTCGACGGCGTCGGCGTCGACCCGCGGCAGCCGCCGCTGGTGTGGGAGGCGTGGACCGAGGACGGCTGGGCGGAGTGCGAGGTCGACCGGGACGGCACCGGCGGCCTCAACCGGCCGGGCGAGGTCGTGCTCCACGTCCCCGGCGGTCACGCGCTCTCCCGTACCGGCGGCCGCCAGGCCGGCTGGCTGCGCTGCCGGGTCACCGAACCACTGCCCGGCCAGCCGTTCTACACCACGTCACCGACCGTACGCTCCGCCGAGACCTTCACCGTCGGGGGCACCACCCGCGCCGTACACGCCGAGACGGTCCACGACGAGGCGCTCGGCGAGTCCACCGGCCTGCCGGGCCAGCGGCTGCGCCTCGCCCACGCGCCCGTCGTCGGCGACGACCCGCCGCTGCGCCTCCAGACCGCCGAGCACGACGGCTGGGCCGACTGGACGGTCGTGCCGCACTTCGCCGCCTCCGGACCGGAGGACCGCCACATCACCCTGGACGCCGCCACCGGGGAGATCGCCTTCGGACCCGCCGTACGGGAACCCGACGGCACCCTGCGGCAGTTCGGCGCGGCGCCCCCCAAGGGCGCCGTCGTCCGGGCACGCCGCTACCGCACCGGCGGAGGGCGGGCCGGGAACGTCGCCCGCGGCGCCGTGCGCGTGCTGCGCAGCTCCGTCCCGTACGTGTCCGAGGTCGTCAACCGGGAGGCGGCGCGCGGCGGGGTCGACGGCGAGACGGTCGATGAGGCCAAGGTCCGCGCCCCCATCACCCTGCGGGCGCAGGAACGCGCCGTGACACTGCGCGACTACGAGGAACTGGCCCGCCGGGCCGCTCCGGAGACGGCCCGCATCACCTGCCTGGAGGGTGACGAGGGCGAGTACGGCGCCTATGCCGTACGGGTCCTGGTGGTGCCGCAGGCCGTGCCGGACCCGGGCGGGCGGCTGCGCTTCGAGCAACTCGTGCCCGGCAAGGACCTGTTGAACCGGATCACCCGGCATCTCGACGAACGACGCCTCATCGGGACCCGGCTGGCCGTCGGCCCGCCCTTCTACCAGGGCGTCACGGTCGTCGCCACCGTGCACGCCTTCCGCGGGGTCGACACGGACCGCGTACGCCGCCAGGTCCACGACGCGCTCTACCGCCACCTCGACCCGCTCACCGGGGGCGCCGACGGCAAGGGGTGGCCCTTCGGCCGCCCGGTCCAGTCCGGCGAGGTCTTCGCCGTGCTCCAGCGGGTCCCCGGGGTCGAACTCGTCGACGAGGTCCGGCTCCATGCCGCCGACCCGCTGACCGGGAAGCGCGGCGAGGCGACGGACCGTATCGACCTCGAAGCGCCGTCGCTGGTCTTCTCCTTCGACCACCGGGTCCGCGTGATCGGGGACGGCGCGTGAGAGGCTCCGTCGACGGACTGGCGTCCTCCGCGCCGATCGGCGCGATGCTGCCCGCCGTCTTCGCCGACGACGACCTGGCCCAGCGCTTCGTCGCCGGACTCGACGAGGTCATCGCGCCGATCCTCGGCGTCCTCGACTGCCTGGACGCCTACTTCACCCCGGCCCTCGCCCCGGTCGACTTCACCCAGTGGCTGGGTGGCTGGGTCGGCGCCGAGACCGACGGTACGGAGCCGGAGGCGCGGCTGCGCGCGGCCGTCGCCGCCGCCGCGTACCTGCACCGCGTACGAGGCACCCGCCGCGGCCTTTCCGAGGCGATCCGGCTCGCCTTCGGGGTGGAACCCGAGATCAGCGAGAGCGGGGCCGCCGACTGGCACGCCCGCCCCCTCGGCCCCGTCCCCGGCGAACGCCGCCCACGGCTCCACGTCACCCTGCGGCTGCCCGATCCGACCCCGGCGGACGAGCACCGGCTCGACGCCCTGGTGGCGGCCGCCCGCCCCGCCCACATGCCCTACACGGTCCAGGTGACCGTCTCCGAAAGGAACCCCGAGAGATGACCAGGCGAACCACCGGGGCCGCGAACTGCGCCGAGTGCGGGACCCGGGCGGAACCCGGCCAGTCCTTCTGCGACTCCTGCGGCGCGGTGCTGGGCTGGACGTCCGAAGAGCCGGAACGGCCCGCCCCCGCCGGTGTGGAACAGGAATCGCAGGGCCCGGAACCGCGGGACCCGGAACGAACGGAAGCACCGCGGGCGTCCACCGCGCCCCGGCCCGCGGAGGCGTCGACCGGCGAGCGGACCGCCCCCGTACCGGCCCAGGCGGACGACACCGCCCCCACCCGGCCGCTTCCCGAGACCGCGCCCGACGACACCGTCGCCCGGGCCAGGTCCCTGCTCGTACCGGTCGCCGAGCCCGGACCCCGGCCCGCCGCGGGGCCGTCCGTCGAACCCGTACTGCCGGGCCGCCCGGTCGCGAACCGCCCGCAGGTACGGGCCCCCGGCCAGGAGGGGGGCATCGAGAGCGGCGTGCCCTGCCCCTGGTGCGCCACCCCCAACCGGCCCGACCGGCACTTCTGCGGCCGCTGCGCCATGCCGATGTCTCCTGCCACCGAGGCGCCGGGCCGGTCCCACCGGCCGTGGTGGCGGCGGCTGTTCGGCCCCGGCACGGGAGAGGCGCCCTGGGCCGGTGACCGGCCACGGCTGCGGCGCGGCTTCGGGCGCGTGATGAACGTGGTGGTGGGCGTGCTGGTGCTGGCCCTGCTGATCACCGCAGGAGTGAACACGGAACGGACCGTGCACGCGGTCCGGGACCACTTCGCCAAGCGTGCCCCGGTCGGACCGGACGGCTTCAAGGCCTCGCGGTCCTTCCCCGGCCACGCGCCGCAGCTCGCCTTCGACAAGCTGAACAACACCTGGTGGGGGCCGGGAGTGACCCAGTCCGGAGACGGCGAATGGATCGAAGCCCGCTTCGACCGCCCCACGCGCCTCCTGGACCTCGTGATCACCCCGGGTGTCTCCATCCGCCCCGACCAGCTCTCGGGCTCGGCCCTGCCGCACCGCGTCGACGCCGTGGTCACCACCGCCGACGGCAGGACCGTCACCCGTGTCCTCACCCTCGACCAAGGCGCCGGTGGCCAGCGCCGCGCGTTCCGGGTGGGCGAGGTCACGGCCGTACGGTTCGTCCTGCGCTCGGCCCATGGAGCCGCCGCCGACAAACAGGTCGCCATCGCCGAGGTCGAGTTCTTCGGCCCGTCGAACAACCGGTCGTAGGCGCGGACACCAACCTTTCCCGTCGTCCGGCCCGCCACGGCGTGACACGAGCCGACCGCGACCGCTCGCCGCGTGCGCCCTGGTCCGCGAAGACATCGCCGCACGGCAAATTACGTCGTCACAATCCGTTTTCCCGACGCGCCACAACGTCGGCACGGCGAGTGATCATCAGCGGCTGCCCGTGCCAATCTGCACACGAACGTAGTGGCTTGGAGCAGGAGGTACACCGCCCGTGGCGGCGAACAACAACCCCACCGTCACGGGACGACGACTGGGGGCGGAGCTGCGCCGGCTCCGCAAGGACAGCGGCCTGACCGGCACACAGGTGGCGGCGCGACTGCTGATCTCCCAGGCCAAGGTCAGCCACATGGAGACCGGCCGCCGTGCCGTCAGCCCCCGCGACGTCCGCGACCTGTGCAAGCTCTACGGTGTCACCGACCAGCAGGTCGTCGACTCCTTGACGGAACTGGCCAGGGAGTCGAGCCGGCAGGGCTGGTGGCACGCCTACGGCGCCATCCCCCACAGCGTCTACGTCGACTTGGAGGCGGACGCCGCCTCCATCCATACCTACGACCCCATGGTGATCCCCGGCCTGCTGCAGACTCCCGCCTACGCGGCCGCGGTCATCGAGGAAACGATCCCCCTGGTCACGATCGACCAGGCCGCCGCGCGGCTGAAGGTGCGGCTGCGCCGTCAGCACCGGATCTACGACCCCGCCCGCAGTCTCCGCCTGTGGGCCGTCCTGGACGAATCAGCCCTGCGGCGCGTCGTCGGAAGCCGGGAGATCATGCGCGAGCAGCTGGAACACCTGCACGCGTTGAGCACCGAGCCACACATCACCGTGCAGGTCCTCCCGCTCGCGGCCGGCGCCCATCCGGGACTGACAGGACAGTTCTCCCTCCTGCGGCTCCCCGACCGCCTCGAAGCAGTGGTGTACCTGGAGAGGTTCACCAGCGGCCACTGCCTGGAGAAGCCGTCCGACGTACGGCAGTACAGCGTCGCGCACGCCCACCTGCAGGCCCAGGCCCTCGCCCCGGACCACAGCCGGCGCCTCATCGCCGAGGTCATCAAGGCCTACTCGTCATGCGCGCCGGGGCGATGCACCGGGGCGTGACCCACCCTCGGAACGGCGCTCCCCGGTGGGCGTGATGGGGTTCCGGTCCTGCGGTCCCTCGGCGGCGAGCCGTTCATCGCCCCCACTTCCCGGACGCGTCCGCGGTCGCCGACGGAGCGGGCGCCACGCCCATCTTGCCGCACTTCCTGATTTCACCCGCCCGGTCGTACAGCCGCATTCACATCGGGGGCTGGATTACGGGACAGGTGTGCGGTCCTGTTTCGTGTGAGCTAATCGGAATCCGCTGTCCGGGGATTTTCCGGAGATCCGCGACATAAGGCTGCATATTTTCATTGCGCTCGACGCCGATGAATCCGTTTATATTAATCCCCCCTTGCCGGCCCCCATGAACATTGGCGTGAAAATTTTCCTGCGTAATATGCGGCGACAGCTACCAGGCTTCCGGGTGATCGGTAGGGCCCGGTATGCCACGGCCCCCACAGAAATGACCTCTTGATGAAGCTGAAAAAGATTCAAGCGGCTCAGCGCCGCATTCTGTCCGGCGGGGTGGCCTCAGCCATCGCCGCAACGGTCGCCGCCGCGATGGTCGCCGTCATGCCGACGCAGGCGATGGCCATCGCGACTCCCGTACCTCTGGGCACGGCCGCCAGTTACTCCGTTCTGGCAGGTCAGGGAGTCACCAACACCGGCCCCACCGTGCTCGACCACAACCTGGGGACGCACCCGAACCCGGCCATCACCGGATTCCCCCCGGGGCAGGTGGGCGGCGCGGTGCACGCCGCGGATGCCGCGGCCGCCCAGGCCAAGAGCGATCTGGTCGTGGCGTACAACAACGCGGCCGGCCAATTGGAGGGCCAGGCGCCGGACTTCCCGCTCGCGGCAGGGATCGGCGGGGGGCAGGAGCTGCTTCCCGGCGTCCACCGGGCCACGTCCAGTGTCGGGCTCACGGGCGACCTGATCCTGAACGCCGGGGGAGACCCCAACGCGGTCTGGGTGTTCCAGATCCCCGCGGCTCTGACGACGGCATCCGGCAGCCGGATCCTCCTCACGAACGGCGCTTCGCCGTGCAACGTGTACTGGCAGATCGGTAGTTCGGCGACCCTCGGCACCACTTCCACCTTTGTGGGCACGATCATGGCTCTGACCTCGATCTTCGTGAATCAGGGGGCGAACATCGAGGGCCGGGCGCTGGCCCGTAACGGCGAGGTGACGCTCGACAACAACCGCATCTTCCTCGGTGGGTGCTCCACTGGCGGTACGACTGCCGGTACGACGGCCGGCACGACCGCCGGCACGACCGCCGGTACGACCACCGGAGCGACCGCGGGAACCACCACGGGTGCGACCGCCGGAGCGACGACGGGCACGACCGTGGGTCTCATCGGTGGCGGTCTCCTCGGCGGGCCGACCGTCGGCCTCGTGACAGGCGGCACTTCGGGGAACGTCACCACGGGCAACACCGCCGGCAACACCGCGGGCAACACCGCCGGGAACAGCGCGGGCAACACCGCCGGGAACACCACCGGCGGGGACACGTCGGGCATCACCGCCGGGAACACCGCCGGCGCGATCGGCGGCAAGCCCGGCGGTCCGGACCACGGCGGGAAGCCGGACCACGGCGGCAAGCCCGGCGGTCCGGACCACGGCGGCAAGCCGGACCACGGCGGCAAGCCCGGCGGTCCGGGCGATGGGCACGACGGGGGTCCTGCTAAGCCTGGCTACGGCGACCACGAGCAGTCCGGCGGGCACTTCGGCTACGCCGACAAGCCCGCGGGCCAGGAGGGTCCGGAGGGCCACGAGGGCTAGACGGCACGTTGCTCGTAGCCCGTTCACCGGCTGACGGCGCACGGCGGAATCCTCAGCGGATCCGCCGTGCGCCGGCGGTGAGGGGCGCGGAGCCCTCAGACGCGAGTTGAACACGTACGAGAAAGACAGGGTGGGCGGTGTCGAGCGGAAACGAATCCATGGCCGTGAAGGAAGGTCGGCACTCCGAAGCGGATCCGGCCGCCCCGCCGCGTCATGACGGAGCGGTCGCACCCGGCAGGGGTCCCGTGGGCGCCCGGGCCCTGAAAGGGGGGCTGTACGCCGCCGTCGTCCTGTGTCTGACGACGACCCTGGTCCATGTCGTCATGGTCTTCCTTCACGTGGCCCCCTCCAACCCGGTGTCGCAGCGGTACGGCCCCCAGGTCAACGGATGGGTGTACCCCCTCTTCGAACAGAATTGGCGACTCTTCGCCCCGGATCCGGACGCCTTCAATCGGAAAGTCCTGGCGAGAACATCACATACCCGGGCCGACGGATCGGTGCAGGTGAGCCCATGGTTCGACCTGGCTGCCGTGGACAATTCCGCCGTGGAGCACAACGTATTTCCGAGCCACACGGCTCAGAACCTTTTGCGTCGTGCCTGGAGCACCTATGTCGATACGCACGGAGGAAGCGACACGGCGGGCTCGGAACGGGCCGTGATGGTGCAGAAGTACCTGAGCAACATCGCCGCGGAACGCGTCGCCGCCCTCAACGGCGGTGGCCCATTCGACTTCATTCAGCTTCGGGTCGTCACACTGCCCATCGCCGTGCCCGGCACCGCCGACGCGAACCACCCGCCGGTGCCCACCGAGAACCGGCTCCTGCCCTGGTGGAAGGTGACCCCCCATGGGAAATGAACAGATCCCCCGGCTCCCCTCCCCGGCAGCCGCTTCCGACCGGGCCGAGGGCCGGGAGACATCACTCGCCGGTACCGCCCGCCGACGGCTCCTCGACCGGATCAGCGCTCTGGGGGTACTTGTCACCGACCGGCCGGTGTCCCTGTACGCCGCCTCGGTTCTGCGTATCGGCTACGGGATGCTCTACCTGGTCTTCCTGTTGCGCGAGTTCCCGCACCGTGACGAGATCTGGGGCCCCGGCTCCCCCTGGACACCCGCGCTGGCACAGCAGCTCTTCGACCAGACCGGCTGGACCAGCGTCCTGATCCTGTCCGACAACCGTGTCTACTTCGAGCTCTGCTACGCGCTGGCCCTCGTCACCTCCGCACTGTTCATGCTGGGCTGGCGGACCCGCGTCATGTCCGTCCTCTTCGCCGTCGTGGTGACCTCGTTCCACGCGAGGGCGATCTTCATGACGGACGGGGGCGACAACCTGGTCCTGCTGATGTCCCTCTACCTCGTCCTCACCGCGTGCGGTCGCCGCTGGTCCCTGGACGCACGTCGAGAGCGGCTCAAGAAGGCTCGTGCGGGCACCGCGCCGGAACCGGTGAGGAGCGTCTACGCACAACAACTCCGGGACGCGCGTGTCACCTTGGCCACGGTGATGCACAACTGCGGCATCTTCGTCATCGCGGCACAAGTCTGCTTCCTCTACGGGTCAGCCGGCCTCTACAAGATCCAGGGCCCTACCTGGGGCGGGGGTACCGCTCTCCACTACGCGCTGAACCTCGAACTCTTCCAGCCCTGGCCGGCACTCTCCCACCTCGTGGACGCGTATCCGATGGTGATCGCGATCGCCGGCTACGTGACCGTGCTGGCGCAGGTCGCCTTCCCGTTCGTGCTCTTCGGCAGGCTCAAGTATCCCGTTCTGGCCGTGCTGCTCGGCATGCACATCGGTATCGCCGTCCTCATGGGGCTGCCGCTCTTCTCCGGCGCGATGATCATCGCGGACGCGGTGTTCCTCCCCGACCGCTTCTACACCTTCCTGTCTCACCTGTGGCGACGCGCAACACACCGCACCGGGACGCGGCAGCCGGCACCCGTCCCAGCGTCGGGATCACGATCCGTACCCGCGCAGGTCAGGCCAGAGGTACACGAGACGCGACGGTGAAGGACGCGGGCCGTGGGGCCCGGCCTGCTCGTACCGGACCGCGCCCAGCCCGAGCGGCCGGCGCGGTCCGACGCCTCTCTGCTCGGCGCCGGTGTCGGGGCCGTGGAGCCGGGGCCGTCGGTCACACGCTCAGGAGGAGAGCGTCGAGCGGTTCCGGTACCTGTTCCGGGTCCAGCGCCTCGACGAGGAGGTGGCCGTAGCGGATCTTGCGTCCCTTCTTCGTACCGAGGAAGCGTCTCAACTGCTGGTGCCGGGGCCGTCCGTGCTGCGCGGGCTGGTGCAGGAAGGTCTGCCAGGCGCGGAGGTCGCCTTCGGCCTGGACGATCTCCTCGACCTTCGCCGTGCCCAGCGCGCGGATGAGTTCGTCCTCCAGGTCCGCCACGCACACGAAGAAGTCCCGGTGCTGCGCCCTTGCCCGCTTCAGGCCGCGGTCGTAGAAGCGCTGTTCGCGCTCGTCGCACAGTCCCGCCAGGCGCAGGCCGAGGCCGGGCGGCCCGAGGATGCCGGCGTAGCGGCCGATGCTCATCGCGCCGCCCATCGACACGGCGCACACCCCCTCGGCGGCGAGGTCCCGGCCGCGGCGGGCGGCCAGCGTCTCCACGGCCGCGAGGTCACTCGGCCCTTCCAGGAGCACCGCCGTCCGCACCCCCAGTCGCAGAGCCAGATCGCTCGCCGGCCCGCCGGGACCGCCGTTCGCCCAGCCACTGACCGCGTCGCGGAACGCCCGTAGGTCTGCCATGGGGCGAGTCTGCCTCCTCGCTCTTCGCACGGCGCGGGATTTTCCGGCGGCCCGGCCGCACGGACGGGCGGCGTACGCCGACGGGTGTCGGTGTACGCCGCCCCGGGGTGGGACGCGTCGCGGGCGCTGACCCGCGTTGTCATGGCGGTTACTTCGGGTCGCCGTTGAACTTCGAGGTCGACCAGAGGTAGCCGAGGACGGCGAGACCCAGGCACCAGGCGACGGCGAGCCAACCGGTGTGGCCGATCCCGGTGCCGAGCAGCAGGCCGCGCAGCGTCTCGATGGCGGGCGTGAACGGCTGGTACTCGGCGATCGGCTGGAACCAGCCCGGCATCGCGTCGACCGGGACGAAGGCGCTGGAGATCAGCGGCAGGAAGATCAGGGGCATCGCGTTGTTGCTGGCGGCCTCGGCGTTCGGGCTGATCAGGCCCATGCCGACGGCGATCCAGGTGAGCGCCATGGCGAAGAGTACGAGCAGTCCGAACGCCGCTACCCACTCCAGGAGGGTGGCATCGGTGGAGCGGAAGCCGATGGCCACGGCGACGGCGCCGACCAGGACCACGCTGATGACGGACTGCAGCACGCTGCCGACGACGTGGCCGACGAGCACGGAACCGCGGTGGATCGCCATGGTGCGGAAGCGGGCGATGATGCCCTCGGTCATGTCGTTGGAGACGGAGACCGCGGTCCCGATCGTGGTGCTGCCGATGGTCATCAGCAGCAGGCCCGGGACGAGATACGCGATGTAGTCGGAGCGGTCCCCGCCGCCGATCCCCGCGCTCATGGTGCCGCCGAAGATGTAGACGAAGAGCAGCAGCAGCATGATCGGCGTGAGCAGCAGGTTCAGGGTGAGGGACGGATAGCGCCGGGCGTGCAGGAGGTTGCGCCGCAGCATCGTGGAGGAGTCGCGTACGGCGAGGGCGAGGGAGCTCATCGGGCGTTCTCCTTGGGCCGGTCGGGTCGGTTCGGCTGGTCGCTCCGGCTGGGCCGGCCGGGCTTGGTGTGGTGGCGGGGGATGCCGGCGCCGCCGGTCAGGGCGAAGAAGACGTCGTCGAGGTCGGGGGTGTGCACGGTCAGCTCGTCCGCCTCGACACCGGCCGAGTCCAGCCGGTCGAGGAGGGAACGCAGCTCGCGCTGGCTGCCGTCGCTCGGGAGCCGCAGCGTGAGGGATTCCTCGTTCCGGGAGGATTCGCGCAGCATGGAGGCGGCGCTCCGGTACGCGGCCGGATCGGTGAAGCGGAGCCGGACGTGTCCGCCGGGGATGAGCCGCTTCAGTTCCTCGGCGGTGCCCTGGGCGGCGATCCTGCCGTCGTTGAGCACGGCGATGCGGTCGGCGAGTTCGTCGGCCTCCTCCAGGTACTGGGTGGTGAGGAAGACGGTGACGCCGTCGGAGACGAGTTCGCGGATGATCTGCCACATGTTGTGCCGGGAGCGCGGGTCGAGGCCGGTGGTCGGCTCGTCGAGGAAGATGATGCGCGGGTCGCCGACCAGGGTCATGGCGATGTCGAGGCGGCGCTTCATGCCGCCGGAGTAGGTGGAGACGGGCTTCTTCGCGGCCTCGGTGAGGTCGAAGCGTTCGAGCAGCCCGGCGGTGACCCGCCGCCCCTCGCGCTTGGAGAGGTGGTGCAGGTCCGCCATCAGGAGCATGTTCTCCTCGCCGGTGATCAGGCCGTCGACCGCGGAGAACTGTCCGGTGACGCCGATCGCGGCACGCACGGCCTGCGGGTCGGTGGCGAGGTCGTGGCCGCCGACGCGGATCACCCCGTCGTCGGCGCCGATCAGGGTGGAGAGGATCTTGACGGCGGTGGTCTTGCCGGCGCCGTTCGGGCCGAGCAGGGAGAAGACCGTTCCTTCGGGGACGGACAGATCGACGCCGTCGAGCACGAGCTTGTCGCCGTAGGACTTGCGCAGCCCGTTCGCCGCGATGGCCAGGTCGTCCATGGGGATGCTCCGTTTCGAGGTCAGAGGCTGCGGGCGGTGATGTCGCCGTGGGAGGTGGTCGCGCGGATGTGCAGGTCGGCGGCGCCGTCGGTGTTCCTGAGCGCGTTGTGGATCCGGCCGTAGCCGGTGCCGGCGTCCAGGGAGGCGGACACTCCATGGGCCGCGCCGATGGAGACGTCGCCCATCTGGGTGGTCAGCACGACCGTGCCGCCCGCCGCCTCGGCGATCTTGATGTCGCCCTTCTGGGTGCTGATCTCCGCGGGGCCGCCCAGCCGGCCGACCACGACGTCCCCAGCGAGCGCGGTGAGGCGGACGCTCGTGGCTTCGTCGATCTTGACGGTGCCGCTCGCGCCGTCGAAGGCGACGTCGCCGAGCCGCCCGACGCCCCGGAATTCGGCGCAGGACGAGGTCCCCTCGATGCGCGAGCCGGCCGGCAGCCGGACGGTCACCTCGATCGAACCGGAGGGGCCGAAGCACTGGTTCTTCGCCGCCGGGGCGTCGATCCGCAGGACGCCGTCGCGGTAGTCGACGGTGGCCTGCTCGGCGGCCTTGACGTCGCGGCTCCTGGCGGGGTCGGCGGGGCGGACCTCGACGGTGGCGTCGGTCCGGTCGGCGGCGATGATCTGGACGCGGCCGGCGGGGATGTCGACGAGGGCGGCGACCGGGGTGGGCGTGTCGAACTTCTGCATGGTGTTCTCCTGCGCTCGTTGGTGTTTCCGACATCGCAAAAGCTACGTTGCGTTCGAGTATGTGGCAACGCATTCATTGCAGTCGTTTCACATCAGTGCAGGTAGAAGCCGGGAAATCGTTGCAACGATCCAGATTTAACGCAACACTCAGAGGACAGAGCGTTGCATTGGTTGGAGAGTGAAAGCTACAGTGGGGGCATCAGGGAAGCGTGAAGGGAGATCACGGTGCCGGGAGGCAGACTCACCCAGCAGGAACGTCAGCAGATCGCGCTGGGGCTGGCCGACGGGCTCGCGTACGCGGAGATCGCCAGACGCCTCGACCGCCCGACCTCGACCATCACACGCGAGGTCATGCGCAACGGCGGCCCCCTCGCCTACCGCGCCGACCTGGCCCACCGCGCCACCGAACGCCGCGCCCACCGGCGCAGGCAGGCCGCGCCCCGAGGGCGGCAGGCCCCGGCGCAGGCCCACGGACGCGACGCCGAAGCCGTACGCGAGTACGAGGAGACGTTCACCACCCTGTTCATGCAACAGGGCCTGCCCAAGATGACGGCCCGGGTGCTGACCTGCCTCTTCACCACCGACGCGGGCAGCCTCACCGCGGCCGAACTCGTCCAGCGCCTCCAGGTGAGCCCGGCGTCCGTATCCAAGGCGATCGCGTTCCTCGAAAGCCAGGGTCTCGTCCGCCGGGAACGCGACGAACGCCGCCGCGATCGCTACGTCGTCGACAACGACGTCTGGTATCAGTCGACGATGGCCGCCGCCCGGTCCAGCGCCCAGCTCGCCGAGACCGCACGGCAAGGCGTCGGCATCCTCGGCCCCGACACCCCGGCCGCCGTCCGCCTCGAGAACATCGCCCGCTTCACCGAATTCATTGGCGAGAGCATCGCCCGCGCCGCCGAGCAGGCGCGCGACGTTCTCTTCACGAAGCCGGGGACGACCTCGGACGGCGCCAGAGAACCGAGTTGAGGGCGCTCGGAGCGGTGAGGACGGCGAGGCAGGCGATGACGAGCGCGATGCCTGTCCAGCCGGCGGCGGGGAGACGTTCGCCGACGATCAGGACGGCGAGTACGGCGGCGACGGCCGGTTCGAGCAGGGACAGCGTGGTCGCGGTGCTGGCGGGTACGCGTGCGAGTCCCCAGCCGAACAGGACGTAACCGGCGAACATGGGGACCAGCGCCATGTAGCTGCCGACCGCAGCGTTGGGCCAGGAGTCGAGGAGCGGGGCGCCCGTGGCCAGCAGAACGGGCAGCAGGAGCAGTCCGCCCAGCCCGAAGGCCGCGCCCATCGCCGCGCGCGAGGGGATCCGCCGGGTCATGAGCCGGTGCGCGGCCCAGGAGTACAGGGCGTAGGTCACGGCGGCGACGAGGCCGAGCCCCACGCCCAGGAGCGTCGTGGCCACGGACGCCGATCCCGTGCCGTCGGCGGCGCGGGAGGCTTCGGCGGCGTGGGCGGCTTCGGCCACGCACAGCAGGACGGTGCCGAGCAGGCCGAGTGCGGCCGCGAGCGTCCAGCGGCGCGTGAGCCGACGGCCGTCCACGACGCGTTCGATCAGGGCCGAGGCCAGCGGAGCGGTACCGATCGACACGACGGTGCCCACGGCCACGCCGGCCAGGTGCATGGAGCTGTAGAACGCCAGGGGATAGACCGCCACCGACCCTGCGCCGAGCAGCACCGTGCCGCGCTGGTCGCGCAGTCGAGGCGCGTGGCGGACGATCTGCGGGGCGGCGACGAGGGCCTGGAGCAGACCGCCCAGCCCCATGGCGACCGCACCGATGGCGAGCGGACCGACATCCGGGGCGAACGTGGCGGCCGTGCCGGTCGTGCCCCACAGAACGGAGGCCGCCAGCACGCACAGCGCCCCTGCCGTCGCGGACCGGGGGTGTCCGGCGGGCCGCCTCACAACCGGTCCAGCAGGGCCGCCGCCAGGGAGCGGGCGTGCTGGAGCCGGTCGCCGTCGCCTTCCAGGCCTGCCCGGGCCATCGCGCCCTCCAGAAGGAAGGCGAGGTGCTCGGCCATGGCGTCCGCCTCGCCGGGACGCCCGGGCAGCAGCTGCTCCAGATGACCGGCGATCAGCCGCTCGACCTCCTCCTTGTGGACGCGGACCACGGCCCTGCCTTCGTCCCCGGCCGGAAGCTCGGCGGCGGCGTTGAGGAGGCCGCAGCCGCGGAAGCCGTGCTCGTACGCGAACGCGGCATGGTCGGCGTACGCGTCGAACACCGCCAGGACCCCGTCGCGCGGGCCCCGCGCCTGCTCCAGCCGTGCCCGGTACAGCCCCAGCCACTCCTCGTGCCGGGCGTCGAGGTAGGCCCGGACCAGATCGGCCTTGGAGGAGAAGTTGTTGTAGAGGCTCATCTTCGCCACACCGGCCTCGGAGGTGATCGTGTCGATGCCGGTCGCCGCCACCCCGTCGGCATAGAAGCGGCGAGCCGCCGCCGCCAGCAGCCGCTCACGGGCGGGGCGCCGCCGCCCGCTGCCCGTCGTACGCCCGTCACTCACGCTCATCACGCCCAAACTAGGTAGGTAGGTCTACCTATAGTACGGGAGAGGCAAGACGCGAGGGCGGTAGCGAGCGCACGCATAATCGGTTGCCGGTGGGCGACGGTGCCGGATGCAATGTCCGGCATGCTCAGCGAGGCGCGGTCGGCATGCTCAGCCACGCGCGGTCCGTCCGGCGCGGTCGGCCAGGCACGGCCCGCCACGGTGAGATGACAGGAACGCGAATCACCACAGAGGAGACGCCGACGCATGAGTACGCCACCCGCGGTGGAGCGGTCCGACGGAGCATCCGTCCGGATCGGCGCCCTCGTTCCGCTCACTCGGCCCGGGTGGGTCGAGGCGGGCCGACACCTGCTCGCCGGACTCGAGTCGGCCGTTCGCGACGTCAATGACGCCGGCGGGATCGGCGGACGGCCGGTCGAACTGGTGGTCCGCGACACCGCGGCTGATCCACGGAGGGCCGCGGCGGCCGTGGACGAATTGGCCCGCCTCGGCGTGGCTGCCCTGGCGGGGGAGTACCACAGCGTCGTCGCCCGCGCCGCCGCCATGAGGGCCGACGCGCTCGGACTGCCGTACCTCTGCTCGTCCGCGGTTCTCGACGCGCTCACCGAGGAGCCGACGGAATGGGTCGCGCGCCTTCCCCCGGCGCAGTCGCACGGCTGGCGGCTCTACGCGGACTTCCTCCTCGGCGCGGGCCACAGCCGCATCGCCGTGGCGACCGAGCCGAGCGTCTACTGGGCGTCAGGGACCCGCATCCTCCGGGACCACCTCGCTCCCCGCGGCGGCACCGTCGTCGAACTCGACGCGCGCGCCCTCGACCCCACGGCCGTCTGCGACGCACTGGTCGGCAACCGGGCGACAGCCCTCCTTCTCCTGGTCGGCTTCCCGGAACCGGCCGTGCCGATCGTCAGGTCCGTCCGCCGCGACCCGCGCCTCGCCGAGATCCTGATCGGTGCTCCGGCCGGACAGCCGGAGTTCGCCGACTGGGCGACGTCGCTGGGCGACGACGGTGTCGCGGTCCCGTTCCTGCGCTATCTTCCCGAGCGCCTGAGTCCCGTGGGCGTACGGGTGGAGGCGGCCCTCCGTGACCGGCTGGCCGAGGCGCCCTCCTTCGTCGCGTTCGAGGGCTACGACACGGTCGCGGTCCTCGCCGACATGCTGCGTTCTCACGGGGCGCACCGGGCGCGCATCGCCGCATCCTGGCCGCGCGTGGCGGTGGAAGGAACGCGCGGGCGGATCCAGTTCTCCCGCACGCCGGGCATCAGCGTGTGGCAAGGGGCCCGGACCCCGATCCAAGTCGTCGACCGGGACCCGGCGGCACCCGATCGGTTTCGGATACTTCACACCGGCTGAGAACACGCCGGAGCTCCGGCGCGTCGCTCCGTCCCGCGCGGGGTCGCGTGCGGGTCGGGGGCGGTGATGTCGTACCCCGGAGGGATTCCGCCGCCGGGACCGGCTCGACGAGGCGGCCTCGCTCGTCGCCATGTGCCGGGCCGAGGCAGGCGCGTACCAGGACCCGGAGCAGGCGGCCGAACTGGACCGTATCGACGCGCTCATCGCGCTCGGCCAGGGAGAGGAAGCGGCCTGCGCCGAGCTGTTCAGGTCCGCCCTCGCGGGATACACCGGCATCCGAGCCGTCTACGAGATCGCCGCGACCTGCCGCCTCTTCGGCACGCCCTGATGGCCTGGGGCCGGGTGCAGGAAGCCGCCGAGGTCTACCGGCAGGGCCTCACGGCGCTCGAACATCCCTGACCGGCGAAACGGCTCGCGGGGACGGTCCTCGGGAGCCGGTGAGGAAGCGGTCGTCGCGAACGGCCCCGCAGCGCCGGCCGCTTACCGGCCGGTGCCGCGAGGGCCGTCGTCGTCCCGCTCACGTTCAGTCGACTGCGGAGCGCCTGGGGAGGCCGGTCAGTCGACGAACGACTTGACCTGGCCGTAGACGGTGGGGTCGGTCCGCAGTTCGCTGTGGCTGAGGCACGCGGTCTGGGTGTTGGTCGCTCCGGAGAGGGGGACGCTGCTGTCCGGGTTGATGACGCTGTCGCAGGGCGACCACCAGGTGGCGTACCGGGAGGCGCCCGGCGTCTCGTCACCGGAGTTCAGGGCGGTCAGGAAGCTGGACCCGGGGCGCATCTCCGTACAGGAGGCGCCGCCGCAGAAGTAGGCCATGTCGGTGCCGTGGTTGGGACCGCCGAGGGAGATCCAGGCGTCGACCTTGGCGGCGCCGCCGAGGTTCTTCGTGTAGTAGCGGGACGAGAGTCCGCCCATGGAGTGGGTGACGACGTCGACCTTGTGGGCCCCGGTCGCCGCCAGTACGCGGTCGATCTCCGCGGCGAGCTGGGAGGCGGTGGTGGCGTTGGACTGGCCGGTGTTGTACGTCCACTGGTCGAGGTGGCCGGCCGGCCAGCCGTCGGCCTTGAAGCGGCCGGCCATGGTGTCCCAGGTGGAGCCGCTGGAGTTCCAGCCGTGGACGAAGACGATGGGGTCGGGTGCCGCTGCGGCCGGTTCGGCCCCGGAGGCGGGGGCCTGGAGCGCCAGGGCGCCGAGAAGGCCGGTGGCGAGTGAGGAGACCAGAAGGGGGCGAAGAGTGCGCATGGTGTCCTTCCGTGGGGAGTCGGGGACCGGTGTGGCCCCTGGTGTGGCGTGTCCCGGTCGTGGAGCAGGGCGGCCGACCGGGCGGGGATCGTCAGGAGGCGGAGCGGTACGGGACGTGCTCGCCGCCGGAGCGGTGCGCGCGGTCCGAGTTCTTGATCAACCGTGGGACGGCGGTCGCGGTTACGGCTGATGGCGTGTTCGAGCACCTCGCCGACCGGGTGACGGTGGCGGCTGGACGTATGTGAGGGGTACGGCTCGAAGGTGCGGCCGGCGGCCGGGGACGCGATGTCGGTGAGGGAGCGGCGAACCGCGCTGCCCCGCCCTGAGCACTACTGCCGGGGTGAGGGACGCGGACGGCGTGTGGGGGGTCGCATCGGCGGGGCACCAGACCTTTCGTAGACCGGCTCGCGGTGCGTACGGACCGTGCGGCCGAGGCCTCTCCTCGGGTGGGGAGGCAGGCATGGCCGCACGCTGTGCGGTGGGTCGGGTGGTGCGCGGGGCTGCCCGGGAGCGACGCCCGGCGGTGGAGCCGCTCCCGCGTGGCACCTTCAGCAACAACGGTTTCGGAAGGTGTTACCCCGCTTCGCCGAGTGTCCTGGCCCTCCGAGCGGACCGTCAAGTGAGCTGTCTGCGAAGGGTTATGGAGCTGGGGTGAGGATTCGTGGGCAGCCTCCCCACGGGGGGCCGGGCCTCAGTCGGCCGGGCCCGGTGCCGCTTCGGACACCTGGTCTCAGCCGGGACGCTTCGCCATGACGACCACACCCGGACCGGTGTGCTCGTCCGCGGGGAGCCGGAGTTCGGCGACCGGGTGCAGTCCGGCCTGCTCGATCAGCGCCACGAGTTGTTCCGGCCGCCATTTGTGGGTCGTCCAGCGAACGGGTACACCGCCGTAGGCCTCGGTGCGTACCGCGTCCTCGTCTCCGACGTGTGTCGCGGTGATGAAGTGCCCGCCCGGCTTCAACGCCCGCGCGAACAGGGCGAGAACCTGAGGGAGCACGTCACGGGGGAGGTTGAACAGCGACCACCACCCGAGCACACCGCCGAGGGACGCCTCGCCGAGGTCGAGGTCGGTGGCGGAAGCGACACTGAAGCGACAACGCGGATGGAGGCGGCGCGCGTTCTCGATCATCCGGGGCGAGAGGTCCACTCCGGACACGTCGAGCCCGCGCTCGGCGAGGTACGCGGTCACCGTTCCGGGCCCACAGCCGACGTCGAGGACGGGCCCCAGGCCGGTCACGGTGTCGGCGAAGGCGTCGATCGACGCCTTGAGCCATGGATGGCGGCGAATGTCGCCGATTCCCGTCGTCACCACCATATGGGCATAGTTGTCGGCCACCCGGTCATACGACTCACGTACCACGTCGAGATCGGCCGGGCGGTCGAGAGGGTGTGCGCGCATCGGCCAACGATAGGACAGCTGGTCGGAGTTGGGACCGGTGGGGTGGGGGTCGATGGACTCGGGACCGGGGAGTCGGGACCGGTGTGCCGGTGGACGCCGAGCCCTTGACCGTGGCCCGGTCGTACCCGAAAAGGTGGGGACGGGGTTCTCGTACGTGGCCGACTCGTGACGTGTCGCTGTTGGGCCGAACGAGTGAGGGAGGCGAGGATGGGTGCATGAGTAGGTACGAGAGGTACGACGTCACCGACGAGCAGTGGGAGGGCCTCGCGCAGGTCGTGCCCCTGCGGGGACGGGACGAGTGGCCGTCGAGGGTCGATCACCGGACGCTTCCCGAGCAGTACGAGGCCGCCGAGCAGCGGCGCATGATCGTGTTGCGGGTGCAGGTCTTCGCCGACGCCCGCGAGGTGGCCGAATACCTCATCGCCCAGATTCCCGTCCTGCTGGACCTGACCGGGGCCGACGCCGATGTCGCCAAGCGGATCCTCGACTTCAGCAGCGGTGTCGTCTTCGGCCTCGGCAGCGGGATGCACCGGGTCGACCGCAACGTCTTCCTGCTGGCGCCCGCCGGTACCGAGGTCGAGGGCGCGGCCGACGCGACATCGGAGGACGAGGAGGGGGTCGGCGCCGCCGTCCCCCGATCGTAGGAAGGTCGGACGGCGTAACGGTTCGTCATACGACCGGCTGCGTACGGTCCGATCATGGACTTCACCGGCGGCCTTACGCCCGATTCCGCTGCTCACGCCCCAGCCACCGCCCCGACGACCGACCCGTCCACCGCCCGTACGGCGGCCACTCCCAGGGGCGCTTCCCGCGCCACTTCCACCAGCGTTGACGCCGGCACCGACGCCGGTCCCACCGGCGTTCCCGGGGCCGCGCCTGACACGCCTCGGCACGTCATCGCCGGCTCCGGGCGGAGGCCCGCCCGCCCCGTCGTCACCGAACTCCGCCTCTCCGCCTTCGCCTCCCACCGCGCAGCCGTCTACCCCCTGGGGCCCGTGACGCTGTTCACGGGGGCGAGCGGAAGCGGCAAGTCCAGTGCCCTGCGCGCCTACGAGGCGCTGGCCAGGCTGGGGGCGGGCGACGACCTCGGCTCCGTGTTCCCCGACGCGGCCGACTGCGTGCCCGAACGCGCCAGGCCGGACGCGGAGGGGCGCCGGGGGTTCCGGATCGGCTGCACCGTCGACGGTCCGGCCGGCCCCGTGGAACTCGACGTCGCCGTCCAGGCCGAGCCCCGGCTCCGCCTCGTCGGCGAACGGCTGACCTGCCGCGGCCGCACGCTGCTCACCTCGGCGCTCCGCGACCCCGGTCGCAGCAGCGTGCAGGCCGAATGGCACACGGCCGGGGCTACCCCCGTCACCCGCGCGCCGTTCCCGGACGATCTCCTGGGCACCGCCCTGCTGCCGCTGCGGGTGGCCGGCAAGACGAAGGGGCAGCTCGAAGTCCTGGCCGCCGCCGAACAGGTGGTGGTCGCGCTGCGGTCCGTCTTCCCCTGCGACCCTCAGCCGCATCGGATGCGGGCCCCGGTGCCGGTCGGGGAGGGGCGACTGCGGCGCGGCTGCGAGAACCTCGCCGAGGTCCTGCACCGTACGCGTACCGGCTGCCCGCGCCGCCATGCCCGGCTGGCCGCGGTCGCGGGCGCCGGGTGCGTCGGCCCGGTCACGGGGCTCGGTGTCGAGGAGTTGCCCGACGCCATGGTGAGGGCGGTACTGGAGAGGGCGGCGCGAGCCGCGGGGCCGGAGGGCCCCGGGGGAGCCCGGGTGCCCGCCGCCACTCCGCTGGGCAGGCTCGGCGACGGCGAACTGCGCTATCTGGCGCTGGCCCTCGTCCTGCTCACCGGCCCCGGTGTGCTCGCCATGGACCAACTCGCCGAAGTGCCGGACGCGATGAAGACGCTGACCGTTGTCGCGGACGGTCTCGACCGGGGGCTCGACCGGCGTCAGCTCCGCGAACTGCTCGGCCTCGCCGCCGCGATCTGCGCGGACGGCCACATCCGGGTCGTCGGCGCGATGGGGGAGGCGGCCGCGGCGACCGCACGGGAGACGCCCGGGGTGTCAGTGGTAGACCTTGAGCCGTGAGTGAACTGGACGTAGCGGGATTGCAGCGGAGGCTGGCCGAGTTCGCCGCCTCCCGGGAGTGGCAGCCGTACCACACGCCGAAGAACCTGGCGGCGGCGCTCAGCGTCGAGGCGGCCGAACTGCTGGAGATCTTCCAGTGGTTGACGCCCCAGGAGGCGGACCGGGTGATGGAGGACCCGGACACGGCCCACCGGGTCGCCGACGAGGTCGCCGACGTACTGGCGTATCTGCTCCAGTTCTGCGGGGTCCTCGGCATCGACCCCCTCGTGGCGTTGTCGGCGAAGATCGACCGGAACGAACTGCGCTTCCCGGTCGGCAGACCGCCGGGCCGGGCCGCGCGCACCCCCGAGAACAAGGATCGTCACTCTTCGGAGTGATCCGCTTCGCCTCGTCGAGCTTCCTGTCCACAGATTTCCGAATTCCTCTGGCGTTTTGGCTCAGCCGCCTTCACTCTGGGTAATGAAGGAGTGAGCAGTAAGTCATACGAACGGGGGCGGCGTCTATGGAAGCGGAGCGACTCATCGCGGCCGGCAGGCACGCACTGGCGCAGAGTGGAACGGCGTTGGACATCGTGGCGGAGGCCTGGCAGGCGCAGGCCCTCGCCCAGGCGATAGGGAGTCATCTCGCGCTCTGCGGGCCGCTGGAGCTGCGGAGCGAGGCGAACGGGCTGAGCGAGATCGGCGCGGCGCGCGGAGGGGTCGACCATCCCGTGCTGCGGACGGGTGGCCCGAGGGCGGCTCAGCTGACGGAAGTCGGGGACCCGCGTGCGGCGTTGACCTCGTTGGGGTCTCTCCTCGGGGAAGTGGGAATCGCCCTGGTCGGGGTGGCCTGCGCCACGGATGAGGAGGGTCTGTACTGGCAGTGCATCGAGGCGATCGACGCGGCCGACGAAGCGAACGACCGGGTCCGGGGGATGCTGCGCCGACTGGCGGTACGGGAGCGGGACCGGCCGCCCGATGCCGCCTGGGGCCGAG
The DNA here is from genome assembly GCF_053591435.1 of Streptomyces sp. NPDC003027. Taxonomy (NCBI): domain Bacteria; kingdom Bacillati; phylum Actinomycetota; class Actinomycetes; order Kitasatosporales; family Streptomycetaceae; genus Streptomyces; species Streptomyces sp. NPDC003027. The sequence goes on along the minus strand of NZ_JBSFTU010000004.1, from coordinate 156,463 downwards.
CGGGCCCGGTGGCGGGCCCGCCGTGAACGTGTCGGTGCGCGTCGTGAACGCGTCGGTCCACGTTCTGACGGCGAGCGTCGGGCGCACGGGCATCGCGCGCGTGCGCCGAGTGTGAGCGGCCCGGGGCGCCGTCAGGCGGAGAGACCCCCGAGCCCCCCCCGCACCCCACCGGGGTCGTCCGCAGGGTGGTCGGAGCCGCGAGACGCCTGGGTCTCCTGCGCCTTCTGCACCTTCTGCGTCTGCTGGGTCTTCTGGGCCTGCTCGGTCTCCTGGCAGCCCGGTGAGGACTGGAGGTCGGCGTCGAGCCGCGAGAGATCGGCGGTCAGCGCCGCCATCAGCTCCTCCATCTGCTGGAGCAGACCTTTCGGGGCGCCGACGCCCTTCTGTCCGGGCACGGACTGCTGCACCGGCTGGTCGTGCGTCGCCCGTTCCGGCGCGGCTTCCTGGGACATGGCGGCCTCCTCGGCCCAGGCCCCTCCGACAGCGAGAGGCCACTCGTGAGAACGACGCACCGGCAGCGGCCGCCGGCACATGGGCCGGGCGGTCCGGCTCCGCCCGAGCAACGACCGGGCCGGACCACGGTCACTGGCTCGGGGGGACGCGGCCCGCCGGAGAGGCGGATATTCACTCGACAGGGACGGTGCGGCCCGGGTGCTGACGAAAGGGTTGACAGCTGCCCGGCAGTGCAGGATGGAGGCATGGATCTTCGCATCTTCACCGAGCCCCAGCAGGGGGCCGACTACGACACCCTTCTCAAGGTCGCCAAGGCCACCGAGGACCTGGGCTTCGACGCCTTCTTCCGCTCGGACCACTACGTCAGCATGGGCTCAGGGGACGGCCTGCCCGGGCCGACGGACGCGTGGATCACCCTGGCGGGACTGGCCCGCGAGACCCGCCGGATCCGCCTCGGCACCCTGATGACCGCCGGCACCTTCCGTCTCCCGGGTGTCCTCGCCATTCAGGTCGCCCAGGTCGACCAGATGTCCGGCGGGCGTGTCGAACTGGGCCTCGGGGCCGGCTGGTTCGAGGAGGAGCACCGGGCGTACGGAATCCCGTTCCCCAAGGAGAAGTTCGCCCGGCTCGAGGAGCAGCTGGCGATCGTCAACGGGCTGTGGGGCACCGAGATCGGCAAGACGTTCACCTTCGAGGGGGAGTTCTACCAGCTCACCGACTCACCCGCGCTGCCCAAGCCGGCCCAGGCCAAGGTGCCGGTGCTCATCGGCGGGCACGGCGCGTCCCGTACCCCGCGCCTGGCCGCGCGGTACGCCGACGAGTTCAACATCCCCTTCGCCTCGCTCGAGGACAGTGAGCGGCAGTTCGGCCGCGTCCGGGCGGCCGCCGAGGCCGTCGGCCGCCGCGCCGACGACCTGGTGTACTCCAACGCCCTGGTGGTCTGTGTCGGCAAGGGCGACGCCGAAGTGGCGCGCCGGGCGGCGGCCATCGGCCGGGAGGTGGACGAACTGAAGGCGAACGGCCTGGCCGGTTCGCCTGCCGAGGTCGTCGACAAGATCGGCCGGTACGGAGCGATCGGGGCGTCCCGGATCTATCTCCAGGTCCTCGACCTGGACGACCTGGACCACCTGGAGCTGATCGCGGCCCAGGTGCAGTCGCAGCTGGGCTGAGAGCGAGGACACGCCATGACATCCACACCGTCCCCCACCCGTTCCTTGGCCGAGGCGCTCGGCGAGGAGGTGCTCGTCCTCGACGGAGGGCTCTCCAACCAGCTCCAGGCGCAGGGCTGCGACCTCTCCGACGAGCTGTGGTCGGCCCGGCTGCTCGTCGACGGCCCCGAGCAGATCGAGGCCGCGCACGCGGCGTACGCGCGGGCGGGTGCCCGGGTGCTGATCACCTCCAGCTATCAGGCCGCCTTCGAGGGCTTCGCCCGCCGGGGCCTGGACCGTGCGGAGGCGGAGCGGCTGTTCGCGCGGAGCGTGGAGCTGGCGCGGGCGGCGGCGCAGGGGGCCGCGCGGCAGGTGTGGGTCGCCGGTTCCGTGGGACCGTACGGGGCGGTGCTCGCCGACGGCAGCGAGTACCGGGGCCGGTACGGACTCACGGTGCGGGAGCTCGAACGGTTCCACCGGCCCCGGATCGAGGCGATCGTGGCGGCGGGACCGGACGTGCTGGCACTGGAGACGGTGCCCGACGCCGAGGAGGCGGAAGCGCTGCTGCGGGCCGTCGAGGGATGCGGGGTGCCGGTGTGGCTCTCGTACACGATCGCGGGTGACCGGACGCGCGCAGGGCAGGGGCTGGAGGAGGCGTTCTCGCTCGCGGTCGGCAACGACCAGGTGATCGCGGTCGGTGTCAACTGCTGCGAGCCGGGTGACGCCGCCGGGGCCGTGGAGGTCGCCGCCGGGACGACCGGGAAGCCGGTGGTCGTCTATCCCAACAGCGGCGAGGAGTGGGACGCGCGGGCGCGGGCCTGGCGCGGGGCCGTCAGTTTCGACCCCGGCAGGGTGCGGGACTGGCGGACGGCCGGGGCCCGGCTCATCGGCGGCTGCTGCCGTGTCGGCCCCGACGGGATCGCCGCCCTCGCGGAGGCGCTCGCGCCCCCGAACGGTTAGGAAGCGTCCGGAAACGCATCGCCGTCCGCCCGGCAGGCGTCGCAGACCACGCGAGACTTTCCGGGCGCGCACCCGGCGCGAACCCGGGCGCGCACCCGGACGGGACCCGGGCGCGAACCCGGGGCCCGTCCGGCGGATCAGGGCCGGACAGGCCCTCGGGAGTGCGGGAGATGCGGTCACGTCGCCTGCCGGATCATGGCTGGTGAGCGTGGTCCGGCGGTCGGGCCACCCGGGTGTTCCGGGAGGGCGTCAGGCGCGGCAGCGCAGCATCTCCAGCGGCGGGTGGTCGAGGAGGTCCGCCCAGAAGTCCGCGCCGAACTCGCGGATGCCGGCGTCGGACACCGTCAGCGGCACCCAGGTCAGCTCACTGAACCCGGTGGACCGCAGACACTCCTCGTAGACCTCGCGGCGCGGGGCCCCGCCGACGATGCTGATCGGCTCGGGGTCGAGGAGGGCCGTGACCCGCACGCGCGGGCCCGTCTCGACCTCCTCGCCCGTCGGCTCGCAGCGGAACCCGTACTTGTCCAGGGACAGGCAGTCGAATGCGTAGTCGGGCTTCTGGCAGAACACGAAGAACTCTCCGCCGGGGATCAGACTCCGGTGGATGTTGCGGCACATCCGCTTCATCGTCGCGATGTCCTCGGCGTAGTTGAGGCACTGCACTGCCAACGCGAGGTCGAAGCGCCGGTCGAGGGGCCGCAGCTCGGCCACGTCACCGACCTCGTACTGCACGCCCAGCGGGTCACGCTTCTCGATCTCCCGCGCGGCGGCGATCATCTCGACGGAGATGTCGATACCGAGGACGTCGGCGGCGCCGCGCCGCTTGAACTCCCTGCTGTAGAAGCCGGTGCCGCACGCCAGGTCGAGAATGTCCTTGCCGCTCACGTCCCCGACCATTCCCAGGAAGCTCGGCACCTCTCCGTAACGGATCAACGGCAGGGACTTGAACCCCTCGAACGCCTCACCGATCTTGTCGTACTGCTGCACGCTCACGTGCTTTCCTCCCCGAAGTCCAGCTGATCGTGGTCCGTGCGAGGAGTACACAGCCCACGAGTGGAGTCGGCTAAGGGATGGAAGACCCGAAATTATTCGCCGCCCGAGACCACAACTCCATAGAAACCTACAAGGGTTGACTCGTTTCGATCCTGGTGGATGGTCCAGCCTGCTCGCCGATCGGGCAGTGCTCGGTCGCCGGAAAATCCCTGGTCGTGGAGGGGTGGGAGGAGAATACTCGGTCAGGTGTTCCTGACGATCAGTACCACCGGCACCCCCGAACGTCCCGCGACCGATCTGGGCTTCCTGCTGCACAAGCATCCCGACAACGCGCAGACGTTCTCCACCTCGCACGGCACGGCGCACGTCCTCTACCCCGAGGCGTCCGTCGAGCGGTGCACCGCCGCGCTCCTCCTCGAGGTGGACCCCGTGGCGCTGGTGAGGCGCGGCAAGGGCAAGGGCCGGGGCGGCGCTCCCGACTCCGCGCTCGCGCAGTATGTGAACGACCGGCCCTACGCCGCGTCGTCGCTGCTCGCCGTCGCGCTCGCCACGGTCTTCAAGAGCGCGCTGCGCGGGACGTGCAAGGCGATGCCCGAACGGGCCGCCGAGCCGCTGCCGCTGCGCATCGAGGTTCCGGCGCTCCCGGCCCGTGGCGGTGCCCAGCTGGTCCGCGACCTCTTCGGGCCGCTCGGCTGGGACACGGTGGACGCCGAGCCGGTCGCGCTCGACAGCGTCTTCCCCGAGTGGGGCGACTCGCGCTATGTGCGGCTCACCCTCGAAGGGGAGCTGCGACTCGCCGAGGCCCTCAACCAGCTCTACGTCCTGCTGCCGGTGCTCGACGACGCCAAGCACTACTGGGTCGCGCCCGACGAGGTCGACAAGCTGCTGCGCGCCGGTGACGGCTGGCTCGCCGAACACCCCGAGCAGAAGCTGATCACCAGCCGTTATCTGTCCCGCCGCTGGGGCCTGACCCGGGAGGCGATGGAACGCCTGGAGCTGGTGCGGCTCGCCGAGAGCGACGGCCTGGACGTGGAAGACGTCGACAACGCCGTCGACGAGACCAGCGACACCGAGGAGCGGCCCGTGCCGCTCGCCGAGCAGCGGCGCGAGGCGATCCTCGCCGCGCTGCGGGCCGCCGACGCGACCCGCGTCCTCGACCTCGGCTGCGGCCAGGGCCAGTTGGTGCAGGCGCTCCTCAAGGACGTGCGCTTCACCGACATCGTGGGCGTCGACGTGTCCGTACGCGCGCTGACCGTCGCCGGACGGCGGCTCAGGCTGGAGCGGCTCGGTGAGCGGCAGGCCGGCCGGGTGAAGCTGATCCAGGGCTCCCTCGCGTACACCGACAAGCGGCTGACCGGCTACGACGCCGCGGTGCTCAGCGAGGTCATCGAGCATCTCGATCTGCCGCGGCTGCCCGCGCTCGAGTACGCGGTGTTCGGCTCGGCCCGCCCCCGCACGGTCCTCGTCACCACGCCCAACGTCGAGTACAACGTCCGCTGGGACTCCCTCCCGGCCGGGCATGTCCGGCACGGCGACCACCGTTTCGAGTGGACCCGTGAGGAGTTCCGGCGGTGGGCGGCGCGCGTCGCCGAACAGTACGGATACGGCGTCGGGTTCACCCCGATCGGCCCCGACGACCCCGAGGTCGGCCCGCCCACCCAGATGGCCGTCTTCACCCAGAACACCCCGACCGCGAAGGAGGGCACGGCATGACCGACACGGCCCGCAAGCTGCCCGTCACCGACCTGTCCCTCGTCGTCCTGATCGGTGCGAGCGGTTCCGGCAAGTCCACCTTCGCCCACCGCCACTTCAAGCCGACCGAGGTCATCTCCTCCGACTTCTGCCGCGGGCTCGTCGCGGACGACGAGAACGACCAGAGCGCCAGCCGGGACGCCTTCGACGTGCTGCACTACATCGCCGGCAAGCGCCTGGAGGCCGGCCGGCTGACCGTCGTCGACGCCACCAACGTGCAGCAGGAGGCTCGGCGCCAGCTGGTCCGGCTCGCCCGCGAGTACGACGTCCTGCCCATCGCGATCGTCCTCGACCTGCCGGAGCAGGTGTGCCAGGAACGCAACGCCGCCCGCCCCGACCGGGCGCACCTGCCCCGGCACGTCGTCCAGCGCCACCGCCGCGAACTGCGCCGCTCGCTGCGCGGCCTGGAGCGCGAGGGCTTCCGCAAGGTGCATGTGCTGCGCGGCGTCGAGGAGGTGGAGGCGGCCGAGGTCGTCCGGGAGAAGCGGTTCAACGACCTGCGGCACCTCACCGGACCCTTCGACATCATCGGTGACATCCACGGCTGCCGCTCCGAGCTGGAGACCCTCCTCGCCAAGCTGGGCTACGTCGACGGCCACCACCCCGAGGGCCGTACGGCGGTCTTCGTCGGCGACCTCGTCGACCGGGGCCCCGACAGCCCGGGCGTCCTGCGCCGCGTGATGGGCATGGTGGAGGCCGGCGACGCGCTCTGCGTGCCGGGGAACCACGAGAACAAGCTCGGCCGCTGGCTCAAGGGGCGCAAGGTCCAGGAGACCCACGGCCTTGCCGAGACCATCGAGCAGCTGGGGCACGAGAGCGAGGAGTTCCGCGCGGAGGTGAGCCGGTTCATCGACGGGCTCGTCAGCCACTACGTCCTCGACGAGGGCAGGCTGGTGGTCTGCCACGCCGGTCTGCCGGAGAAGTACCACGGCCGGACCTCCGGCCGGGTGCGTTCCCACGCGCTGTACGGCGACACCACCGGCGAGACCGACGAGTTCGGGCTGCCGGTGCGCTACCCGTGGGCGGAGGAGTACCGGGGCCGGGCGACCGTGGTCTACGGCCACACGCCCGTACCGAACACCACCTGGATCAACAACACCATCTGCCTCGACACCGGAGCCGTCTTCGGCGGGAAGATGACCGCGCTGCGCTGGCCGGAGCGCGAACTCGTCGACGTACCGGCGGAGAAGGTCTGGTACGAGCCGGCCCGGCCGCTGGCGACCGAAGCGCCCGGCGGGCACCAGGGACGGCCGCTGGACCTCGCCGACGTGCACGGGCGCCGGGTCGTGGAGACCCGTCGGATGGGCAATGTCGGGGTGCGGGAGGAGAACGCGGCGGCGGCCCTGGAGGTCATGAGCCGGTTCGCGATCGACCCGCGCCTGCTCGTCCATCTGCCGCCGACGATGGCGCCGACGGCGACCTCGAAGGCCGAAGGCTATCTGGAGCACCCGGCCGAGGCGTTCCAGCAGTACGCGTCCGACGGCGTCGAGCGGGTCGTGTGCGAGGAGAAGCACATGGGCTCGCGGGCGGTGGCCCTCGTCTGCCGTGACGCGCACGCGGCGCGGGAGCGGTTCGGCGCGGAGGGCGCGACGGGTTCGCTGCACACCCGTACGGGACGGCCGTTCTTCGACGATCCCGACGTCACCGAGCAGGTACTGAAGCGGTTGCGGACGGCGATCACGGCCGCCGGGCTGTGGGAGGAGCTGGACACCGACTGGGTGCTGCTCGACGGCGAGCTGATGCCGTGGTCGCTGAAGTCCGCCGGGCTGCTGCGCTCGCAGTACGCGGCGGTCGGCGCCGCCTCCGGGGCCGTCTTCCCCGACGCGCTCGGCGCGCTGGAGCGGGCGGCGGCGCGGGGCGTGGGCGGCGGTGTCGACGCGCTCCTCGCCAGGCAGCGGGAACGGGCGGCGGACGCGGCCGCGTTCACGGAGGCCTACCGGCGCTACTGCTGGCCGACGGAGGGGCTGGAGGGTGTGCGGTTCGCGCCGTTCCAGGTCCTCGCGGCCCGGGGCCGTTCACTGGCGGCCGTGCCGCACGACGAGCAGCTCGCATGGCTGGACCGGCTGGTCGAACACGATCCGACGAAGCTGCTTCAGGCCACCCGCCGGCTGGTCGTCGACACGGGCGACGAGGCGTCGGTGCGGGCCGGTGTCGACTGGTGGCTGGAGCTGACGGCGGCCGGCGGCGAGGGCATGGTCGTCAAGCCGCTGGCGGCGCTCGTCAAGGGCGCCGACGGCCGGCTCGTCCAGCCCGGCGTGAAGGTCCGCGGCCGCGAGTACCTGCGGATCATCTACGGTCCGGAGTACACGCGCCCGGAGAACCTGGAGCGCCTGCGGGGCCGCTTCCTCGGCCACAAGCGCTCACTGGCCCTGCGGGAGTACGCCCTCGGCCTGGAGGCGCTGGACCGGCTGGCGGAGGGGGAGCCGCTGTGGCGGGTGCACGAGGCGGTCTTCGCCGTGCTCGCCCTGGAGTCGGAGCCGGTGGACCCACGGTTGTGAGAGGACCGGGGGCCGGGGGCGGTGCCCCCGGCCCCGGCCCCATCCCCGGTGAGGGGTGTCATCTCGTCGCGGAGGACGGCGCTCGGCGCTCCGCTCCGTCAGGATGGTCGCATGGGATTCCATGTCGACTCCGAGACCGGGCGGCTGCGCCGCGTCATACTTCACCGGCCCGATCTGGAACTGAAGCGGCTCACACCCACCAACAAGGACGCTCTGCTCTTCGACGACGTCCTCTGGGTACGCCGGGCGCGGCAGGAGCACGACGGTTTCGCGGACGTGCTGCGGGACCGCGGCGTCGCGGTCCATCTCTTCGGCGACCTGCTGCGCGAGTCCCTGGAGCTGCCCGCCGCCCGCGCGCTGGTCCTCGACCGGGTCTTCCACGAGAAGGAGTACGGGCCGCTCGCCGCCGACCACCTGCGGGCCGCCTTCGACTCCCTCGACGCCGCCGCGCTCGCCGAGGCGCTGGTCGGCGGGATGACCAAGCGGGAGTTCCTGGCCTCGCACCGGGAGCCGACCTCCGTGCGGTTCCATGTGATGGATCTGGACGACTTCGTCCTCAGGCCGCTGCCGAACCATCTCTTCACCCGGGACACCTCCGCCTGGATCTACGACGGCGTCTCCATCAACGCCATGCGGTGGCCCGCCCGCCAGCGCGAGACGGTCCACTTCGAGGCGATCTACAAGCACCACCCGCTCTTCACGGGCTCGGAAGCCGGGCCCTTCCACCACTGGTCGGAAGGGCAGTCGGACTATCCGTCGACGATCGAGGGCGGGGACGTCCTCGTCATCGGCAACGGTGCCGTCCTGATCGGGATGAGCGAGCGGACCACCCCGCAGGCGGTGGAGATGCTGGCACGCGGCCTCTTCTCGGCCGGGTCGGCGCGGACGATCATCGCGCTCGACATGCCGAAGCGACGCGCGTTCATGCACCTCGACACGGTGATGACGATGGTCGACCACGACACCTTCACGCAGTACGCGGGGCTCGGCATGCTCCGTTCGTACACGATCGAGCCGGGCGACGCCGGACAGTCGCTCCGGGTGACCGACCACCCGCCGGAGCACATGCACAGCGCGATCGCGGCGGCGCTCGGGCTCCAGGACATCCGCGTCCTGACGGCGACCCAGGACGTCCACGCGGCGGAGCGCGAGCAGTGGGACGACGGCTGCAACGTCCTCGCCGTGGAGCCCGGAGTGGTGGTGGCGTACGAGCGGAACGTCACCACCAACACGCATCTGCGCAAGCAGGGCATCGAAGTGATCGAGATCCCGGGCAGCGAGCTGGGCCGGGGCAGGGGCGGTCCACGCTGCATGAGCTGCCCGGTGGAGCGCGACGCGGTCTGACGGTCCCCTACGCCTCTTCGTGCGTCCGACAGCGGGGTCGAAGCCACCGCACGACGGGGCTTCAGTGGCCCGCATCACCGTATAGGAATACTGATCTGCGTATAGACTTCCATGGTTATCTGTTCGTTGTCCGTCGCCTCTCACCCCCGCGAATACAGGAGCGCCCCATGGCCACTGACCTCATCGGCCGCCACTTCCTCAAGGAGCTGGACTTCACCGCCGAGGAGTTCCGCGGTCTGATCGACCTGGCCGCCGAGCTCAAGGCGGCCAAGAAGGCCGGTACCGAGGTCCAGCGGCTGCGCGGCAAGAACATCGCGCTCATCTTCGAGAAGACCTCGACGAGGACCCGCTGCGCCTTCGAGGTCGCCGCCGCCGACCAGGGCGCCTCCACCACCTACCTCGACCCGGCCGGTTCGCAGATCGGGCACAAGGAGTCGGTCAAGGACACCGCCCGCGTGCTCGGCCGGATGTTCGACGGCATCGAGTACCGGGGCGACAGTCAGGCGAGCGTGGAGGAGCTCGCCGCCTTCGCCGGGGTCCCCGTCTTCAACGGTCTGACGGACGACTGGCACCCGACCCAGATGCTCGCCGACGTGCTCACCATGACCGAGCACACGGACAAGCCCCTGGAGGAGCTGGCCTTCGCCTACCTCGGTGACGCCCGCTTCAACATGGGCAACTCGTACCTCATCACGGGCGCCCTGCTCGGGATGGACGTCCGGATCGTGGCGCCCGAGTCCTACTGGCCGGCCAAGGAGATCGTCGCCCGCGCCCGCGAGCTCGCCGAGACGAGCGGCGCCGTGATCACCCTCACCGACGACGTCGCCGAGGGCGTGCGCGGCGCGGACTTCGTCGCCACCGACGTCTGGGTCTCCATGGGGGAGCCCAAGGAGGTCTGGGACGAGCGGATCGCGGCCCTCTCCCCGTACTCCGTCACCATGGACGTGCTGCGCGCCACCGCCAATCCGGACGTGAAGTTCCTGCACTGCCTGCCCGCCTTCCACGATCTGGGTACGGCCGTCGGACGGGACATCCACGCCCGCCACGGCCTGACCGAGCTCGAGGTCTCCGACGAGGTCTTCGAGTCCGCCCACTCCGTCGTCTTCGACGAGGCCGAGAACCGGATGCACACCATCAAGGCCGTCCTCGTCGCCACGATGGCGGGATCCGCCGCGTAGGACCTTCCGGGCGGCAAGCTATTTCGGGCGGCGGGTGTTTCGGGGCGGAGGGGCGTGCGGTCGGGGGCGGGGGCGTGCGGCTTACGCCTCGCGGGGGCGGCGCTGCCGCGGCACCGCGGGAAGCGTGAACCAGACCGCCTTGCCCCGCGCGGTCGGGCGGTGGCCGTAGTCGCTGCTGAGGGCGCGGATCAGCAGCAGCCCGCGGCCGTGCTCCTGCCAGGGGTCCGGTTCCTCGCCGGGGCCCGGACAGACCAGCTCTCCGGGGCTCGGCGGACGACGGTCGTGCACCTCGACCTGGCAGCCGCCCGGCCCCGTCTCCACGACCAGGTCGATGGGGTCACCGCCGTCGGTGTGCTCGACGGCGTTGGCGACGAGTTCCGCTGTCAGGAGCTCCGCGGTGTCGCTGTCGGCGGGTGTGTCGAGCTTCGCCAGCGCGGTACGGATCAGCGCGCGGGCGATCGGCACGGCCGCGGTGGTGTGCGGCAGCCGGGCGCGCCAGGAGGCGGGGCCGGGGCCAGGGACTTCGAACACGGGAGGTCCGTTCGGGCTCGGATGCGGCGAGAGCAGAGCGGCAGCGGCGGGGCGGGGCCGCATAGGGCATGGATCCTACAACGTCCTATTTTCAACCTTACGAAGTGGTACAAGGGCGAACAGGGCCGGAGGGCTGCGGCTCGGGCGGACCTGTGTCGGTCCGCCCGGGACCTTTGCCGGTGCCGGTGCCGGTGCCGGTGTCGGGCCGGGTGCCGGGTGCCGGGTGGCTTCGCGGAAGCGGGCGGTGGGGGCGGTGGGGGGGGCGGGCTCGACGCGAGGCTTATCGCGCTCTCGTGACGACGGTCACGTACCGGTGATAAGCTGCCCTCAGGTGATGCCGTGTACACGCACGCTGAGGGAGGCCGTCCCGCATGAGCCCCTTTACCGGCTCCGCGCCCCGCACCGAGCAATGGCGGCATCTGCGCCTGGATGTCGACGACGGTGTCGCCACCGTCACCCTCGCCCGCCCCGAGAAACTCAACGCGCTCACTTTCGGCGCCTACGCCGATCTGCGCGATCTCCTCGCCGAACTCTCCCGGGAACGTGCCGTACGGGCGCTCGTCCTCGGCGGGGAAGGGCGAGGTTTCTGCTCGGGTGGCGATGTGGACGAGATCATCGGAGCGACGCTCTCCATGGACACGGCCCAGCTCCTCGACTTCAACCGGATGACGGGCCAGGTCGTCCGCGCGATCCGCGAATGCCCCTTCCCGGTGATCGCGGCCGTCCACGGCGTCGCGGCGGGCGCGGGCGCTGTCCTCGCCCTCGCCGCCGACTTCCGGATCGCCGACCCCAGCGCCCGCTTCTCCTTCCTCTTCACCCGCGTCGGGCTCTCCGGCGGCGACATGGGCGCGGCGTACCTGCTGCCCCGGGTCGTGGGCCTCGGCCACGCGACCCGGCTGCTCATGCTCGGCGATCCCGTCCGCGCGCCCGAGGCCGAACGGATCGGCCTGCTCAGCGAGGTCACGGAGGAGGGCGGCGCCGATTCCCGGGCCGCCGAACTCGCCCGTCGCCTCGCCGACGGGCCGGCCCTGGCCCACGCCCAGACGAAGGCCCTGCTCACGGCCGAGCTGGACATGCCCCTCGCCGCCTCCGTCGAACTCGACGCGGCCACCCAGGCGCTGCTCATGAACGGTGAGGACTACGCCGAGTTCCACGCGGCCTTCACCGAGAAGCGCCCGCCGAAGTGGCAAGGACGCTGACCATGTCAGCCCCCACCCCGCCGCCGACCCCCCGGCCCACGCCCGCCCCCACCCCGCCGCCGACCCCCCGGCCCACGCCCGCCCCCACCCCGGCGCCGCCCCCTCGGCCCACGCCCGCCCCCGCGCGACACGACACCGGCCCGCCCCCCACCTCTGCGGCCGCAGGCCCCGGCGGCCCCGCGCCCGGCGGCCCGGACCGCCCGCTCCGTATCGCCGTCATCGGTGGCGGGCCCGGCGGGCTCTACGCCGCCGCGCTCCTCAAGCGGCTCGACCCTGCCCGTGAGATCACCGTCTGGGAGCGCAACGCCCCCGACGACACCTTCGGCTTCGGCGTCGTCCTCTCCGACGAGACCCTCGGCGGCATCGAACACGCCGACCCCGCCGTCTACCGGGCCCTGCAGGACGAGTTCGTCCGGTGGGACGACATCGACATCGCCCACCGCGGGCACCTCCTCACCTCCTCCGGCCACGGCTTCGCCGCGCTCGGCCGCCGCCGGCTCCTGGAGATCCTGCACGCGCGCTGCGCCGAACTCGGCGTACGCCTCCGGTTCCGCACCCAGGCCCCTCCCGCCGCCGAGCTCGCCGCCGACCACGACCTGGTCATCGCCGCCGACGGCGTCCACAGCGCGACCCGCGACGCCCACGCGGACGTCTTCCGGCCCCGGCTCACCACCCATCGCTGCCGCTACATCTGGCTCGCCGCCGACTTCGCCTTCGACGCCTTCCGCTTCGAGATCGCCGAAACCGAGTACGGCGTGATGCAGCTCCACGGCTACCCGTACTCCCGCCCCGCGCCCGACCACCACCCGGCGACGATCTCCCCCGGACCTCCGCAAGCCTCCTCCGGCGCTTCCACCGTCATCGTCGAGATGCGCGAGGAGGTCTGGCGGGCCGCCGGGTTCGACGAGCTCGACGAGGCGGAGTCCGTCGCCCGCTGCGCCAAGATCTTCGCCGAGACGCTCGGCGGCCGGGCCCTGCGCTCCAACAACTCCTCGTGGACCGCCTTCCGAACCGTCGTCAACGCGCGCTGGGCCCACGGCAACACCGTCCTGCTCGGCGACGCCGCCCACACCGCGCACTTCTCCATCGGCTCAGGCACCAAACTCGCCGTCGAGGACGCCCTCGCGCTCGCCGCCTGCGTCGAGGAACAGCCCACCCTGACGGAGGCGCTCGCCGCATACGAGAGCGAGCGCCGGCCGGTCGTGGAGTCCACCCAGCGCGCGGCCGCGGCCAGCCTGCGCTGGTTCGAGGAGGTGGACCGGTACCTCGACCAGCCGCCCCGCCGATTCGCCTTCAACCTGCTCACCCGCAGCCGCCGCGTCACCCACGACAACCTGCGACTGCGCGACCCCGGATTCACCGACTCCGTCGAGCGCGAGTTCGGCTGCCCGCCCGGCACCCCGCCGATGTTCACGCCTCTCCGGCTGCGCGGACTGACCCTGCGCAACCGCGTCGTCGTCTCACCCATGGATCTCTACGTCGCCGAGGACGGCGTCCCCGGCGACTTCCACCTCGTCCACCTCGGAGCCAGGGCCCTCGGCGGTGCCGGGCTCGTCATGACCGAGATGGTCTGCGTCAGCGCGCCGGGCCGTATCACTCCCGCCTGCACCGGCCTCTGGACCGACGAGCAGGCCGACGCCTGGCGCCGGATCACCGACTTCGTGCACACGGCGTCGCCGGGCACCGCGCTCGGCGTCCAGCTCGGCCACTCCGGCCGCAAGGGCTCCACCCGCCGGATGTGGGAGGGCATCGACCAGCCGCTCCCCGAGGGCAACTGGCCTCTGACGGCCGCGTCCCCGCTCCCGTACCGCCCCGGGGTCAACCAGATCCCGCACGCGCTGGACCGGGCCGGGATGAGAGCCGTACGGGAGGAGTTCACGGCGGCCGCCCGGCGGGCGGCACGGTGCGACTTCGACCTGCTCGAACTCCACTGCGGCCACGGCTATCTGCTCTCCGGCTTCCTCTCCCCGCTGACCAACATCCGGGACGACGCCTACGGAGGCCCGCTCGCGAACCGGCTGCGCTTCCCTCTCGAAGTCTTCGACGCCGTACGGGAGGTGTGGCCGCAGGAGCGTCCGATGACGGTCCGGATCTCCGCCACCGACTGGGCGGACGGCGGCACGACCGACGAGGACGCGGTCGGCATCGCCCGGGCCTTCGCCGACCACGGAGCCGACGCGATCGACGTCTCGACCGGCCAGGTCGTCCCCGACCAGCGGCCCGAGTACGGGCGTTCCTACCAGACCCCGTACGCCGACCGGATCCGCAGCGCCGTCGGGGTCCCGGTCATCGCCGTCGGCGCGATCTCCTCCTGGGACGACGTCAACTCCCTGCTCCTGGCCGGCCGCGCCGACCTGTGCGCGCTCGCCCGCCCGCACCTGTACGACCCGCACTGGACCCTGCACGCGGCCGTCGAACAGGACTACCAGGGCCCGGCGGCACCCTGGCCGGACCCGTACCGCGCGGGCAGCCGCAAACCCCCGACCGGACGCACCGACGCTCCGAAACCCCGGCTCAGCCTGCTCCCTCGCCCCTGACACGGGCGTCGCCCTCGGTCACCGGGACGGCGACAGACGGCGAGACGGCGAGACGCGCGCCGGTCAGCCGGGGGACCGGCCAGCGTCCTTCCGGCTGCCGTCCTTCCGGCCGCCGTCCTGCCTCATCCGGCGGCTTTCATCCGGCCGCTTTCATCCGGCCGCGCTCTTGGCCACGAACTCCGCCCCCAGATCCCGCAGCAGCTCGTGCAGCGCCGCGAACACCTCCGCCGAGCGGCCCCCCGGCCAGTCCTCCGGCAGCAGCTCGGGCGGAAGGCCGGGGTCGGCGTACGGGAGGCGGCGCCAGGAGTCGAGCGCGAGGAGGTAGTCCCGGTAGGCGTCCTCCGGGGTCCCCGGGGAGGCTTTCCAGGCCCGCAGGACCGGCTCGTGGGCGGCCAGGAACTCCTCGTGCAGCCGGGCGATCGACGCCAGGTCCCACCAGCGGGCCACCGCCTCCGCCGTCGCCGTGTACCCCAGGTGCTCGCCGCGGAAGAGGTCCACGTACGGCGAGAGCTCCAGCCGCTCCAGGGTGTGCCGGGTCTCCTCGTGCAGCCGGGCCGGGGCGATCCAGACGCCCGGCGCCGCCGTGCCGAAACCCAGCCGGGCCAGCCGGGAGCGGAGCAGATGGCGCTTGTGGCGCTCGGCCTCGGGGACCGAGAAGACGGCGAGGACCCAGCCCTCGGACAGCTCGGGCTCCGTACGGGAGTAGATCCGGCGGTCACCGTCGTCCAGGAGCTGGCGCGCGTCGTCCGACAGGGCGTATCCGGCCGCGCCGTCCGCCGTCCGCCGCGGCAGCAGCAGCCCGCGACGCTTCAGACGTGACACGGACGACCGCACCGACGGCGCGTCCACCCCCAGCACCGCGAGGAGCCGGATGAGCTCGGCCACCGGGATCGGCGCCCCGTCGCGGGCGGGGCCGCGGGCGTACGCGCCGTACAGCGAGACGATCAGGGACCGGGGAGTGTGCTGCTCGACCACGTGATCACTCTAGGTCGTGTCCGGAAAGTCTCGCCTGGTGCGCGGCGCCCCGCACGCACGCTCGCCGCGTTGTCGTCGGTCGCCATGGCTCCGCCATTGTCTCCCTCCTCCGCCTTGCGATCGCACGCACCGGACACCGCGCACCCCGCCCTGCGGGCGGACGACGATACTTTCCGGACGCTCCCTAGGGGGTGGCCGCGGGGTCCTGATCGCGTGCGTCCGCGCCCGGCCCGGTCGCCGTCTCCTCGGCGCGTAGCCGGAAGCGCTGGAGTTTCCCCGTCGCCGTCCGCGGCAGGGCGTCCAGGAAGACGATCTTCCGAGGGCATTTGTACGGCACGAGGCGGGCTTGGACGAAGGCGCGCAGCGCGGCCGCCGTCTCCGCGTCGCGCGGTACACCGCCGCGTACCACCGTGTACGCGACCACGATCTGGCCGCGCAGCTCGTCCGGATGGCCGACCACCGCCGCCTCCACCACGTCCGGGTGGGCGAGGAGCGCCTCCTCGACCTGGGGGCCGGCGATGTTGTAGCCGGCCGAGATGATCATGTCGTCTGCGCGGGCCACGTACCGGAAGTAGCCGTCCGCGTCGCGTACGTAGGTGTCACCGGTGACGTTCCACCCGTCGAGGACGTACTCGCCCTGGCGGGGATCGGCAAGATACCGGCAGCCCACCGGGCCGCGCACCGCGAGCAGGCCCTCCTCGCCGTCCGGCACCTCGGCGCCCGTGCGATCCACCACTCGCGCCTGCCAGCCAGGAACCGGCCGTCCGGTCGTGCCCGGCCGGATGTCGCCGTCCGCCGCGGAGATGAAGATGTGGAGCAGCTCGGTCGCGCCGATGCCGTTGATCAGCTTCAGGCCGGTGCGCGCGTGCCAGGCCTCCCAGGTGGCGGCCGGCAGATTCTCGCCGGCGGACACGCACCGGCGCAGCGAGGCGGTGGTTTCGCGGGCCTGCCCGTCCAGCTCGTCGAGCATCAGCCGGTACGCGGTCGGTGCCGTGAACAGCACCGACACCCGGTGTTCGGCGACGGCCGCGAGGAGCTGGGCGGGGCCGGCCTGTTCCAGGAGGAGGGCGCTCGCCCCGGCCCGCAGCGGGAAGACGACGAGGCCGCCGAGGCCGAAGGTGAAGCCGAGCGGCGGGGAGCCGGCGAAGACGTCGTCCGGTTCCGGGCGCAGGAGGTGGGTGGAGAAGGTGTCGGCGACGGCCAGCACGTCGCGGTGGAAGTGCATGCACCCCTTGGGCCGTCCGGTGGTGCCGGACGTGAAGGCGATCAGGGCCACGTCGTCGGCGGCCGTGTCCACGGCCTCGTAGACGGCCGGCTTGCCGAGGGCGAGCGAGAGCAGGTCGTCGGGGGAGTCCCCGCCGTACGCGGTGATCCGCAGGCCGGGGACTTCCGCCTTGACCAGGTCGTCGACCGACCGGATGTCGCAGAGCGCGTGGGTGCACCTGGCCATCTCGCACATCACGGCGAGTTCCCGGGCCCGTTGTTGGGCCAGGACGGTGACGGCGATCGCGCCCGCCTTCATCACGGCGAGCCAGCACGCGGCCAGCCAGGGGGTCGTGGGGCCGCGCAGGAGCACCCGGTGGCCGGGCCGTACTCCCATGTCGGATGTCAGGACATGAGCGATGCGGTTCACCCGCTCGTGAAGTTGTCCATATGTCCAGACATGACCCTCGCCGTCCCGGAACGCCGGTCGTCCCGCGCCGAATCGTTCCACCGTACGGTCGAGCAGTTCCGCCCCGCAGTTGAGCCGCTCCGGGTAGCGCAGGCCGGGCAGATCGAAGAGCAACTGCGGCCACTGGTCGGCGGGCGGCAGATGGTCGCGCGCGAAGGTGTCGTGGTGGGCCGAGGGGGTCAGCTCCATGAGTTCGTCCCCTTGTCGTGGTGGGGTCGCTCATCGAGCGTATCGTGATGGTGACGACAGTCAACGGTGCGCGATAGAACGGTGAGCGGTCACGCGGCGCGGCATCCAGCCGCGCACGGTGACGGACGGCGTCCGACGGCGATGAGCACGAGGGTACGAAGGTCACGAAGGTTACGAAGGCCATCAAGGCCACGAACGGCGACGACCACGACCGGCACGAACGGCGAGGCCCACGAACGGCGAACGGCCACGAAGAGCGAACGGCCCGAACGGCGACGACGGAGGCAGGGAGTCCGAATGTCCGCATTCTCGCTCGATCCCGCGCAGACCGCCCGGTGTGCGGAGCTCCGCGCCCTCGCGGCCGAACACCTGCGGCCCCTCGCCGACAAGGGCGAACCCGGCCGCGTCAACCGCCCCCTCGTCGCGGCGCTCGGTGAACTCGGCCTCCTCGCCCGGCTCTTCCGGGCGGGAGCCCTCGACCTCTGCCTGATGCGCGAGTCCCTCGCGCACTCCTGCACCGAGGCCGAGACCGCGCTCGCCCTCCAAGGGCTCGGTGCCTACCCCGTCGCCGCCGCCGGCACCCCCGAGCAGCGCGACCGCTGGCTCCCGGAGGTGATGGCCGGACGGGCCGTCGCCGCCTTCGCGCTGAGCGAGCCGGACGCCGGATCCGACGCCGCCGCCCTCGCCCTCGAAGCCCGCCCCGACGGCTCCGGAGGCTGGCTGCTGCACGGCGAGAAACGGTGGATCTCCAACGCCCCCGAGGCCGACTTCGCGACCGTCTTCGCCCGGACCACCCCGGACGCCGGCGCTCGCGGCGTCACGGCCTTCCTCGTCCCCGCCGACCGGCCCGGTCTGACCGGAAGCCCCCTGGACATGCTCTCCCCGCACGCCATCGGCACCCTCGTCTTCGACGGGGTCCCCGTCGGCCGGGCCGATGTCCTCGGCGAGGTCGACCGCGGCTTCCGGGTCGCCATGAACACCCTCAACCTCTTCCGCCCCAGCGTCGGCGCCTTCGCCGTCGGCATGGCCCAGGCGGCCCTGGACGCCACCCTGGCGCACACCGCCGCCCGCCCCGCCTTCGGCGGGGTCCTGCGCGACCTCCAGGCCGTCGCCCACCAGGTCGCCGAGATGGCCACCCGTACCGAGGCCGCCCGGCTGCTCGTCTACGCGGCGGCGGCGGCGTACGACGCGGGGGCGGAGGATGTGCCCAAACGCGCGGCCATGGCGAAACTGCTCGCCACCGAGACCGCGCAGTACGTCGTCGACGCCGCCGTCCAGCTCCACGGCGCGCGGGCCCTGCAACGCGGCCATCTGCTCGAACACCTGTACCGCGAGGTGCGTGCGCCGCGCATCTACGAAGGAGCCACGGAGGTCCAGCGCACGATCATCGCGAAGGAGCTGTACGGATGACGCAGGAACGGGCGGCGAAGGAACGGACCCTGACCGCAACACGGACCGCGACCGCGCGAATGGCGAAGGAGCTCTACGGATGACGCCTCTGCACCGGCACAACCCGGCCGAACTCTCCCCGCCCACCGGCTTCTCCCACGCCGTCACCGCCACCGGCACCCGCCTCGTCTTCCTCGCCGGTCAGACCAGCCTCGACCGCGACGGCAAGGTGGTCGGCGAGACCCTGCCCGAGCAGTTCGAGACCGCGCTCACCAACCTCCTCGCCGCCCTCCGCCACGCCGGCGGCTCGCCCGCCGACCTGGCGCGCGTCACCGTGTACGCCACCGACGTCTCCGACTACCGCCGCCACGCCCATGAACTCGGGCGGATCTGGCGGCGGCTGGCCGGCCGCGACTATCCGGCGATGGCCGTGATCGGCGTCGTACGGCTGTGGGACGAACAGGCGCGGGTGGAGCTGGACGGTTTCGCCGTACTGGAATGACCTGACCTGACCTGACCTGACCTGACCTGACCGGGACGGAACCGCCTCGTGCGACGCGGCGGACGCCGCCAAGCGGCCGAGTGGCCACGGGAGTTCGGCGTCGCAAGCCCGTCGGACGCCGGTACTCCCAGGACCGCTTGATCGATTGGTCTCCCGCCGAAGGCGGGCTTAGGGTCGAAAGGTGGACTGACCGGCCCACGGCTCCCTCACCACGCGAGGGCGCGATGCGCCATGAGTAACCCCGAGCCGACGACGCCAGCACCAACCGCCGCCCCCAAGCGCCGGGGCGACGGCAACGGGATCGCTCTCCTGGTCATCGCCTCCTGCCAGCTGATGGTCGTCCTCGACATCACGATCGTGAACATCGCGCTGCCGCAGATCCAGCGCTCCCTGGAGTTCTCCACGACCACCCTGTCCTGGGTGGTCAACGCCTACACCCTGACCTTCGGCGGTCTGCTGCTGCTCGGCGGGCGGGCCGGTGACATCCTGGGCCGCCGCCGAGTCTTCGTCTTCGGCGTGCTGCTCTTCGGACTCGCCTCCCTGCTCGGCGGCCTGGCCCAGAACTCGGGGCAGCTCCTGGCCGCCCGCGCCCTGCAGGGTGTCGGCGGCGCCATCGCCTCCCCGACCTCGCTCGCCCTGATCTCCACGACCTTCACCGAAGGCCCGGCACGCAACCGTGCGTTCGGCGTGTTCGCGGCCGTCTCGGCAGGCGGCGGCGCGATCGGTCTGCTCGCCGGCGGTGTGCTGGTCGAATGGCTCGACTGGCGGTGGGTCCTCTTCGTCAACGTCCCGATCGCCGTGC
The DNA here is from genome assembly GCF_053591435.1 of Streptomyces sp. NPDC003027. Lineage (NCBI taxonomy): Bacteria > Bacillati > Actinomycetota > Actinomycetes > Kitasatosporales > Streptomycetaceae > Streptomyces > Streptomyces sp. NPDC003027. The sequence goes on along the minus strand of NZ_JBSFTU010000004.1, from coordinate 136,341 downwards.
TCATCGCGTTCGCCGCGCCCCGCCACATCAAGGAGTCCGAGCGGCACGCGGGCCACTTCGACCTCGCCGGAGCACTCACCGCCACCCTCGGCATGGTGGCGCTGGTGTACGGGTTCATCCGCGCCGCCCAGGAGGGCTGGCGCGACCCGCTCACCCTCGCCTCCTTCGGGGCCGCGATCGTGCTGCTGGGCGTGTTCATCCTGGTGGAACGGCGATCCCGGCAGCCGATCACGCCGCTGCGCATGTTCGCCGACCGCAACCGGGCGGGCACGTACGCCATCATGCTCTGCCTGGCCGCCGCCATGTTCGGCATGTTCTTCTTCCTGACCCTCTTCGTGCAGAACGTCCTGGACTTCAGCCCCCTGGAGGCCGGGCTGGCCTTCCTGCCGGTCAGCGCCGTGATCGCGGTCGGTGCGGGGCTCGCCTCGCAGCTTCTGCCGAGGTTCGGACCGAAACCCTTCATGGTGCTCGGTTCGCTGCTCGCCGCGGCCGGCCTGTCCTGGCTGACCCTCACCGATGTCCACTCGACCTATCTGGGCAGCATCCTGGGACCGATGCTGGTCTTCAGCCTCGGCATGGGCATGATGTTCATCTCGCTGACCCTGATGGCGCTCTCCAACGTGGAGGCGGCGGAGACGGGCGCCGCGTCCGGCCTGCTCAACGTCACCCAGCAGGTGGGAGGCTCGCTGGGCCTGTCGATCCTCGTCACGGCCTTCGGCACGGCCAGCCGCAACGAGGCGGAGAAGCAGGTGCCCGCCTTCCTCTCCCGGGCGAACCCCCTGGAGAAGGCCGAGTTCGCCCGCACGGGCCGGCTGCCACCGCCCTGGGGACACGAGGTGCTGGCCTCGGGTGTCTCCCTCGCGTTCATCCTCGCGGCGGCCTTCACCGTCGTCGCCGCCCTCATCGCGCTCTTCGCCATCCAGGTACGCCCCTCGGACATCGAACGCCTCAAAGGCGGGGTAGGGCCCCCGGGCGCGGGCTGACCCGGCCGCACGGCTCTGCCCCGGACCCCGCCGCACGACGCCGGCCTGCGGCGATGTGTCAGCCTTGACCCCGGCACGCCACGGAACGACACCGTGGCGCCGGCAACGGGCGGGACGGGGGAGGGGCCGTGACGGAGCGGGAGATGTCCGAGGGGTACCTGGAGGGGTACGCCGAGATCCTGACGGGCGCCTGCGCCACGGGCAGAAGACTGACGCGCGACGAGCTCGACGCGCTGCGGGGCCGGGGCGAACGGGCCGCCGAGGACGGCTTCGGCCTGCGCGCCCTGGTACGGGCGCACCTCTCCGCCGCCCAGGAGCTTCAGCGCGCGCTGCCGCGCTCCGCAGCCGACCGCCTCCTCGCCACGGTCACCCAGGCCGTCGACGCCTTCGCGGAAGGCCACGAGCGCGCTCAGCGCCTGGCCGTCCGTCAGGAGGAGGCGGCCAGACGCGAGTTCATCGACGACCTGCTGTACGGTCGCAGCGACCTGGGCCGCCTCGCCGAGCGTGCCGAACGCTTCGGCCTGCTGCTCTCCCACGCGCACGCGGTGGCCGTTGCGCAGGGCCCGGAGCCGTACGGCGACGGATACGCGGTCACCCGCGGTGTCGAGTCCGCCCTCGTGGCGCGCTTCGGGCACCGCCGCATCCTGCTCACGACGAAGGACGGCCGGCTGATCTGCGTGGCGCCCGCGGACGAGCCCGATGTGCTCACCTTCTTCGCGAAGCAGGCGTACGCGGCGACCGACGGCGGCCAGGTCGCCGTAGGCCGCCCGCACTCGGGGCCCGGAGGGGTCGTCCACTCGTACGAGGAGGCCCTCAACGCCCTCGACCTGGCCAGCCGCATCGACCTGCCCGGCCCGGTCCTGTACGCCGCCGACCTCCTCGTCTACCCCGTTCTCACCCGTGACCGCCAGGCCATGGCCGATCTGGTCCTCAGCGTCCTCGGCCCGCTCCAGCAGGCCCGCGGCGGCGCCCAGCCGCTCATCGACACGCTCACCGCGTACTTCGACACCGGCTGCGTCGCCGCCGAGGCGGCCCGGCGACTGCGTCTGAGCGTCCGGGCGATGACGTACCGCCTGGACCGCATCCACCGCCTGACGGGCGCGGACCCCGGCGACCCGGTCCACCGCTACACCCTCCAGACGGCAGTCATCGGCGCCCGCCTCCTGGGCTGGCCGGACCAGGACCTCTGACCGGCGCACCGCGATCCGGGCAGGTAACCAACCCAGCCCGGGTACCGCCCGACTCGGCTGGCGGCCGTCACGGCGTGCCGACGTGAGCACCTCCGGACGGCAGCAGTCCCACCGAGCACTGCCACCTGTACGTCCGCGACGGCAACCTCGTGGTGGAGGTGGCCCTGGGCGGCGACGAACACCCGGCGTCGAGCTGCGAGTCGGAGGCCGCGGAGATCGCCCGCGCCGCGATCACGGCCATGCCGCGCTGACCCGCAGCAGACACCGCCGGGTACGTGAAAGGGGCGACCTTCAGCCGACGGTCACCACATCTGCTGCCGAAGCCCGGGCGACCAGGCCGCATCCGGCTGCGGGGGACAGCAGCCGGGCTTGCGCGCAAGCCCGGCGAGATCCTTCCGTCAGATGTCCCGGAAGATCTCGATCTGCGCCCCCACCGAGTTCAGGCGCTCCGCCAGGTCCTCGTACCCCCGGTTGATCACGTACACGTTCCGCAGGACCGACGTCCCCTCCGCCGCCATCATCGCCAGCAGCACCACCACTGCCGGGCGCAGGGCCGGCGGGCACATCATCTCCGCCGCGCGCCAGCGGGTCGGGCCCTCGACCAGGACGCGGTGGGGGTCGAGGAGCTGGAGGCGGCCGCCGAGGCGGTTGAGGTCCGTGAGGTAGATCGCGCGGTTGTCGTAGACCCAGTCGTGGATCAGGGTCTTGCCCTGCGCGGTCGCCGCGATCGCCGCGAAGAACGGGACGTTGTCGATGTTCAGGCCCGGGAACGGCATGGGGTGGATCTTGTCGATCGGCGCCTCCAGCTTGGAGGGCCGGACCGTCAGGTCGACCAGGCGGGTGCGGCCGTTGTCGGCCGGGTACTCCGCCGAGCGGTCGTGGTCGAGGCCCATCTCCTCCAGGACCGCGAGCTCGATCTCCATGAACTCGATCGGCACCCGACGGATCGTCAGCTCCGACTCGGTGACGACGGCCGCGGCCAGCAGGCTCATCGCCTCGACCGGGTCCTCCGAGGGGGAGTAGTCGACGTCCACGTCGATCTGGGGCACCCCGTGCACGGTCAGCGTGGTCGTGCCGATGCCCTCCACCCGTACGCCCAGGGCTTCCAGGAAGAAGCACAGGTCCTGGACCATGTAGTTGGAGGAGGCGTTGCGGATGACGGTGACGCCGTCGTGGCGGGCGGCGGCCAGGAGCGCGTTCTCGGTCACCGTGTCACCGCGCTCGGTCAGCACGATCGGGCGGTCAGGGACCACCGACGGCTCGACCTGGGCGTGGTAGAGCCCCTCCGTCGCGGTGATGTCCAGACCGAAGCGGCGCAGCGCGATCATGTGCGGCTCGATGGTGCGCGTACCGAGGTCGCAGCCGCCCGCGTACGGCAGCTTGAAGCGGTCGAGGCGGTGCAGCAGCGGGCCGAGGAACATGATGATCGAGCGGGTGCGGATCGCGGCCTCGGCGTCGATCGCCTCCATGTCGAGCTCGGCCGGCGGGACGATCTCCAGGTCGACGCCTTCGTTGATCCAACGGGTGCGTACGCCGATGGAGTTGAGGACCTCCAGGAGCCGGAAGACCTCCTCGATCCGGGCGACGCGGCGCAGGACCGTGCGGCCCTTGTTGAGGAGCGAGGCGCAGAGCAGCGCGACACACGCGTTCTTGCTCGTCTTGACGTCGATGGCGCCGGAGAGCCGGCGGCGGCCGACGACCCGCAGATGCATGGGGCCGGCGTAACCCAGGGACACGATCTCGCTGTCGAGCGCTTCGCCGATGCGGGCGATCATCTCAAGGCTGATGTTCTGGTTGCCGCGTTCGATGCGGTTGACGGCGCTCTGGCTGGTGGCCAGGGCTTCGGCGAGCTGGGTCTGCGTCCAGCCGCGGTGCTGGCGGGCGTCACGGATGAGCTTGCCGATGCGTACGAGGTAGTCGTCTGCCATGCCGTCACGTTATCTCAGATATGAGATGAGACTGGTGTGGGGGTGAGCCATCAGGGTGACGGGGTGTGCGCAACGGGGTGACGCGGTTCATAGAGGGGCAGTTCGGCGCCGCTCGGCAGCCGGATGGCGGCGAGCAGGCCCCAGCCCTGGTCGGTGATGGGCCGTGAGATCTCGGTCCCGCGGTCCTCGAGCGTGGTCAGCGTGCCGGTGATGTCGTCGCACATCAGATAGAACTCGTGCTTCGGCTCGGCGGGGGAGGGGTGGACGGCGACCTCGGCCGGCGGGAGCCTGAAGATGAGCCAGCCCTCGCCCGCGTCGACGTGGTCGAACTCGAGCACGTCCCTGAGGAACGCGCGATCCGCGTCCGCGTCGGAGGTGTAGAGGATCACATGCGCGCCGCTGAACATGGACCGATCCTCGCCCCCGGCTCCGCGCGCGGCAATCGCTCCGCGGCCGTACGGGGGTCCTCCGTCCGGCGCCCGCCCCCCCGACGACCCGGGAGCCCGCCACCCCTCCGTGACCCGGGAGCCCGCCGCCCCGGCCCGAGCCGGTCCGTCCCGCCCATGCTTCGCGCGCCCGAGGGCACGCCGAGCATGACCCCGCGGCGGTCATGTACTAGAGTTATCTCGACATCGAGATATCTGCCGAAAGACGCACCGCAGCCGCGCCAGCCGGTAAGGGTTACCTAACTAAGTCTTACCTTAGCGGACCGGCGAGGAGCCATCGCGGCAGGATGCGGTCAGAACGCGCACATTGATGAAGGAGACTGTCGTGTCGGCGAACAGCTTCGACGCCCGCAGCACGCTGCGCGTGGGCGACGAGTCGTACGAGATCTTCAAGCTGGACAAGGTCGAGGGCTCTGCGCGCCTCCCCTACAGCCTGAAGGTGCTCCTGGAGAACCTGCTCCGCACCGAGGACGGCGCGAACATCACCGCCGACCACATCCGTGCGCTCGGCAACTGGGACTCGCAGGCGCAGCCCAGCCAGGAGATCCAGTTCACGCCGGCCCGCGTGATCATGCAGGACTTCACCGGTGTGCCCTGCGTCGTCGACCTCGCCACCATGCGTGAGGCCGTCAAGGAGCTCGGCGGCGACCCGGCGAAGATCAACCCGCTCGCCCCGGCCGAGCTGGTCATCGACCACTCCGTCATCGCCGACAAGTTCGGCACGAAGGAAGCCTTCGGCCAGAACGTCGAGCTGGAGTACGGCCGCAACAAGGAGCGCTACCAGTTCCTGCGCTGGGGCCAGACCGCCTTCGACGAGTTCAAGGTCGTCCCGCCCGGCACCGGCATCGTCCACCAGGTCAACATCGAGCACCTGGCCCGTACCGTCATGGTCCGGGGCGGCCAGGCGTACCCCGACACCCTCGTCGGCACCGACTCCCACACCACCATGGTCAACGGCCTCGGTGTGCTCGGCTGGGGCGTCGGCGGCATCGAGGCCGAGGCCGCGATGCTCGGCCAGCCGGTCTCCATGCTCATCCCGCGCGTCGTCGGCTTCAAGCTGACCGGCGAGCTCCCGGCCGGCACCACCGCCACCGACCTCGTGCTCACGATCACCGAGATGCTGCGCAAGCACGGCGTCGTCGGCAAGTTCGTCGAGTTCTACGGCGAGGGTGTGGCGGCGACGAGCCTCGCCAACCGCGCCACCATCGGCAACATGTCGCCCGAGTTCGGCTCCACCGCCGCGATCTTCCCGATCGACGGCGAGACCCTGAACTACCTCAAGCTCACCGGCCGCTCCGAGCAGCAGGTCGCGCTCGTCGAGGCGTACGCCAAGGAGCAGGGCCTCTGGCTGGACCCGTCCGCCGAGCCCGACTTCTCCGAGAAGCTGGAGCTCGACCTCTCCACGGTCGTCCCCTCCATCGCCGGCCCCAAGCGCCCGCAGGACCGCATCGTCCTCGCCAACGCCGCCGAGCAGTTCAAGCGCGACGTCCTCAACTACGTCGAGGCGGGTGTGACCGGCGGCGACGACCGCAAGCCGGGCGTCCCGCAGCAGGAGAAGCCGCACGGCGTGGCCTCCCCGGTCGACGAGGCGAGCGCCGAGTCGTTCCCCGCCAGTGACGCCCCCGCCTACGGCCACGACGACAACGGCGCCGGCGCCCCGCAGCACGACGAGGCCACGGGCGAGACCGTGCCGTCCAACCCGGTCACCGTCACGGCCCCCGACGGCTCGACGTACGAGATCGACCATGGCGCCGTCACCGTCGCCGCGATCACCTCCTGCACCAACACCTCGAACCCGTACGTCATGGTCGCCGCCGCGCTCGTCGCGAAGAAGGCCGTGGAGAAGGGCCTGACCCGCAAGCCGTGGGTGAAGACGACCCTGGCGCCGGGTTCAAAGGTTGTCACCGACTACTTCGACAAGGCGGGCCTGACCCCGTACCTCGACAAGGTCGGCTTCAACCTCGTCGGTTACGGCTGCACCACCTGCATCGGCAACTCCGGCCCGCTGCCGGAGGAGGTCTCCAAGGCCGTCAACGAGCACGACCTGGCGGTCACGTCGGTGCTCTCCGGCAACCGCAACTTCGAGGGCCGGATCAACCCCGACGTCAAGATGAACTACCTGGCCTCCCCGCCGCTGGTCGTCGCGTACGCCCTGGCGGGATCCATGAAGGTGGACATCACCAAGGACGCGCTCGGCATCGACACCGAGGGCAAGCCGGTCTACCTGGCCGACATCTGGCCCTCGGAGGCCGAGGTCAACGACGTCGTCGCCAACGCCATCGGCGAGGACATGTTCAACAAGTCCTACCAGGACGTCTTCGCGGGCGACGCCCAGTGGCAGGCGCTGCCGATCCCGACCGGCAACACCTTCGAGTGGGACCCGCAGTCCACCTACGTCCGCAAGCCCCCGTACTTCGAGGGCATGACGATGGAGACCACCCCGGTCACCGACATCACCGGCGCGCGCGTCCTGGCCAAGCTGGGTGACTCGGTCACCACCGACCACATCTCCCCGGCCGGTGCCATCAAGGCCGACACCCCGGCCGGCAAGTACCTCACCGAGCACGGTGTGGAGCGTCGTGACTTCAACTCCTACGGCTCGCGCCGAGGCAACCACGAGGTCATGATCCGCGGCACGTTCGCCAACATCCGCCTGCGCAACCAGATCGCGCCGGGCACCGAGGGCGGCTACACCCGCGACTTCACGAAGGACGGCGCCCCGGTGTCGTTCATCTACGACGCCTCGCGCAACTACATCGAGCAGGGCATCCCGCTCGTCGTGCTCGCCGGCAAGGAGTACGGCTCCGGCTCGTCCCGCGACTGGGCCGCCAAGGGCACCGCGCTCCTCGGCGTCAAGGCCGTCATCGCCGAGTCGTACGAGCGCATCCACCGCTCGAACCTCATCGGCATGGGCGTCCTGCCGCTCCAGTTCCCGGAGGGCGCCTCGGCGGCCTCCCTCGGCCTGACCGGCGAGGAGACCTTCTCCTTCACCGGCGTCACCGAGCTGAACGAGGGCCGCACCCCGCGCACGGTCAAGGTCACCACCGACACCGGTGTCGAGTTCGACGCGGTCGTCCGCATCGACACCCCCGGCGAGGCGGACTACTACCGCAACGGCGGCATCATGCAGTACGTGCTGCGGAACCTCATCCGCGGCTAGGAGCAGAGCAGAGGAAGGGCCCGCACCCCGGAGCTCCGGGGTGCGGGCCCTTCCGCGTGCGCGCACTACCCCAGCAGCTCCACCTCCGCCAGCTCCGCGCCCGCGCCGGCCGCCACCAGGCGGTACTTCGCGTACGTGCCCGGTGCGGCGACCGTGAAGGCCCGCGTCTGACGGTCCCAGGTGAAGGACTCGCCCGTCCGCCGGTCCAGATCCGTCCAGGCGGCACCGTCCGCCGAGCCCTGGAGGACCCAGCCCGCCGGCGCCTCGTCCCGTACGGACGAGGTCAGCGTGTACTGGACCGCGCGGACCGGCTTCGCCACCGGCAGCTCCACGGAGGCGGCGGGGCCCGCCGTGGCCGAGGTGTCGTCGAAGAGCGCCCCGGTCCCGCTGATCGCGTCCGTGCGCGGCGCGGGCACCTTGTCGTCCCGGGTGATCGAGACCGGTCCCGCGCCGGCGCCCGTGCCCCACGCCGACGGCCTCGGGCCCATCTCGAACTTCAGTGTGCCGCCCCGGGCGAGGAGGCTGTGCGGCAGCGCCGTGGAGTTCCAGCGCTCACCGTCGACCTTCACCCCCTGGACGTAGATGTTCCGCGCGCTGTTCCGGGGCGCCTCGACGACCAGCGTGCGTCCGTTGTCCAGGCGCAGGGTCACCTTCTTGAACAGGGGCGAGCCGATCGCGTACTCCCCGCTGCCCATCACCAGCGGATAGAAGCCGAGCGCGGAGAAGAGGTACCAGGCGGACTGCTCGCCGTTGTCCTCGTCGCCGTGGTAGCCCTGGCCGATCTCACTGCCGGTGTAGAGCCGGGAGAGCACCTCGCGGACCTTCTCCTGCGTCTTCCAGGGCTGCCCGGCCGCGTTGTACATGTACGGCACGTGGTGGGCGACCTGGTTGGAGTGGCCGTACATGCCCATCCGGACGTCCCGTGCCTCGGTCATCTCGTGGATGACGCTGCCGTAGGAGCCGACGAACTCCGGGCTCGCCGTCTCCGGGGTGGAGAAGTACGCGTCCAGCTTCCCGGCGAGGCCGGAGCGGCCGCCGTAGAGGTTCGCCAGGCCGCGCGAGTCCTGCGGGGCCGTGAAGGCATAGCCCCAGCCGTTGGTCTCGGTGTAGTCGTGGCCCCAGATCCTCGGGTCGTACCGGTCGGAGGGCACCCGCCACGCGCCCTTGAGGTCGCGGCCCTGGAAGAAGCCGGCCTTCGCGTCGAAGAGGGAGACGTACTTCTGCGCCCGGGAGAGGAAGTAGGCGGCCTCCTCCTGGTACCGCTTCTTCCCGGTCTTCTTGTGCAGCGCCTCGGCCATCTTCGCGATGCCGTAGTCGTTGAGACAGCCCTCCAGGGACCAGGACAGCCCCTCGTGGGTCTCGGTCGAGGCGTATCCGAGGAAGGGGGAGGTCTCCATGCCCTTGCGGCCGACGCCACGGCTCGGCGGGACGACGGTCGCGTTCTTCAGCGCGGCCTCGTACGCCGCCTCGGCGTCGAAGTCCACGCCCTTGACGTAGGCGTCGGCGAACGCCACGTCGGAGGAGGTGCCGGTCATCAGGTCGGCGTAGCCGGGGGAGGACCAGCGGGAGATCCAGCCGCCGTCCTTGTACTGCTGCACGAAGCCGTCGACCAGCTCACCGGCCTTGTCCGGGGTGAGGAACGCGTAGGCGGGCCAGGTCGTGCGATAGGTGTCCCAGAAGCCGTTGTTGACGTACACCTTGCCGTCGACGATCTTCGCGCCGGTACGGGTCGGGGTGTCGGGGCCGGCCATGGGGGAGAAGGGGCTGGCGTACTGGTGCTTGGAACCCACCTTCTCGAAACCGGAGTTGGGGTAGAGGTAGAGCCGGTACAGGCTGGAGTAGAGGGTGACGAGCTGGTCGTGGGTGGCCCCCTCGACCTCCACCCGGCCGAGGATCGCGTCCCAGGCGTCCTGCGCCCGCTCCCTCACCGTCTCGAAGCCGGTGCCGGCCGGGATCTCGTCCGCGAGGTTCGCCTTCGCCTGGTCGACGGAGATCAGCGAGGTGGCGAGGCGCAGGGTCACGGTACGGTCCGCGCCAGGGTCGAAGCGGAGATGGCCCTTCACGCCCTGCGCGGCGGAGGCGGTGACCGGCGCGTCGAAGACGCCGTAGACGAACATCCGGGTCGCACCGGTCGACAGGCCGCTCTTCACGTCGGAGTACCCGGTGAAGGAGCCGGTCGCCGCGTCGAGCGTCAGCCCGCCCTCCTCGGTGACGTTGTCGAAGACGACGCTCGCGTCCTGGCCCGGGTAGGTGAAGCGCATCATCGCCGCGTGGTCGGTCGGGGCCATCTCGGCCTTCAGGCCGTTCTCGAAGGTGACGCCGTAATAGTGCGGCCTGGCCGTCTCCTTCTCGTGGCGGAAGGCCAGAGCCCGCTTGGCCCGGTCGATCTCCGGCGGGCCGGCGGCGGCGGACGGCATCACCTGGAAGGTCTGGCGGTCGCCCATCCAGGGGCTCGGCTCATGGCTCGCGGCGAACGCCTGCACCGTGGGCAGATTGTCGGCGTTGTTGCCGCGCGCGTACTCGTACAGCCAACTCTTGGAGGCGGAATTGGTCACCGGCGTCCAGAAGTTGAAGCCATGGGGGACAGCGGTGGCGGGGAAGGTGTTGCCGCGCGAGAAGGAGCCGCTGGAGTTGGTGCCACGGGTCGTGGAGGCGTAGTCGGAGAGCCGGTCGAGCTGCTGCTCCGGAGCCTTCGGCCGCAGTCGGACGTCGTCGATCCAGCCCTGGAACTTCGCGGGCCCCTGGGGGGAGTCGTACGCCAGCAGGATCCGGTCCACGGTCTTGCCGGCCGCGACCGCGCCGATCCGCGCGCTCACCTGGTTCCACTGGTTGACGTAGAGCCGCTTGGCAGCGCCCTGGCCCTGCGGTGTGAGGAGTCCGCCGTGGGAGTCGGTGGCCCGCAGCTGACTCAGATAGGTGCCGTCGGTGAAGGCCAGATCCACGGAGACGTGCGTGGCCGGGTAGTTCAGGTCCGTCTCCGGGAGGGAGGGGAAGACCCGGTAGGACAGCTCGGTGTTCCGGACGACGGCCGTGTGCACGTCGAAGACCTTGTTGTACGAGTAGGCCCGGCCGTCCGCCTTGTGCGTACCGGCGTACCGCAGCGCCCGCTTGCCGGTGAACCCGGCGTTCGCCTTGGCGGTGGGGGAGCCGCCGGGTCCCCGGTCGACATGGCTGCGCATCTCCGGCGGGACGGGGGTGGAGGTGTCCCCGTTCGAGAACTGAACGTCGGCGAGCTGGGTGAGACCGGCGCCGGCGTTCTTGGTGATCTCGAGCCGGTAGTGGGCGTAGGCCGTGTCACCGGTGAAGTCGTACGTCTTCGTCTCGAAGCGCTTGGCGAAGCTCTGGCCGGCCCGGGTGTCGAGGACCTTCCACTCCTTGCCGTCCGCCGAGCCCTTCAGGGTCCAGTCGCGCGGGTCGCGTTCGGCGGCGTCGTTGGCCGACGTCATGGCGTAGGTGACGACCTTGACCGGCTCGGCCAGGTCGAACTCGATCCAGGCGGTCGGCTCGAAGACCAGCCACTTGGTTCCCGGCTGGAGGTCGACCAGGTTCTCCTTGGTCTCGCCCGCGCTCGCGTGCTCGCCGCTGGCGCGCAGCTCCACCACCTTGTCGGTGACATTGCCGGGGATGCCACTGGCGAAGCCGCCGTCCACCCCCGAGGTCCTCTTCGAGCCGTCAGGGCCGACGTCGACGGTGTCGCGCCAGGTCGGCTGGGTCTCGTCCGGCTCGAAGGAGGTCGTGAACTCCCGCGCCGGCGCTTCGGGTCGAGCCGGGAGGGCGAAGGAGGCGGAGGGCGCAGCCGTCACGATCAGCGCGGCGGCCGCGAGAAGGGCGGCCGCCCGGGTGTGCGGATACACGCGCCTGCCGCTGTGCGTGGGTCGAGGTCTCGGTCCGGGGCGAAGTCGGGCCTGCATTCGGTGTCGTCACTCCCGCCGCTCGTTAGACAACGTTGTCAATAGAAACGCGCAGGCTCCAGTAGGGGTCCAAGTGGTGCCAGGTGTCAAGGGTGTTAACGGAAACCCGCGGGATGAAACGGTGCAGATGCGGCGCGGCTATCCCCGAGGTCTCAACTCGGGAAAGACTGCCGCTCAAACCCGCTTTCGATCTTGCTCAGCGGAAGGAAAGTGGACTATACCTGTCGGCGCACGACCCAAGCTGCATTCGAATGCGGTGGCGGGGCCCTTCGCCTGCGGCGAGAGTACGGGCGACCGGTACACCGCCTGAGTCCTGAATGAAGGCGAGGACTTGAGCATGGGATCCACCTCCGCGCACAACAACGAGGGCCTCGGCCGCCGCGACCTGATCAAGCGCTCCGCCGCTCTCGGTCTGATCTCGGTGCCGACGATGAGTTTCCTGTCGGCCTGCGCCTCCGGTGGCGGCGGCAGCAACGACAAGGTCGAGAAGGGGACCACGTCGGCGAAGAACCCGCTCGGCGTGAACGAGTCGGCTCCCCTGGACTTCGTGCTCTTCGACGGCGGCTTCGGCCAGCAGTACGCCAAGGACGCGGTGAAGGTCTACGAGACCAACTACCCCGAGGCGAAGGTCAAGTTCACCGCCACCCAGAAGATCACCACCGAGCTCCAGCCGCGCTTCAACGGCGGCAACCCGCCCGACCTGATCGACAACTCGGGTGCCGAGCAGATGGACATGGGCGTGCTCGTCGGCAAGAAGCAGCTGGCCGACCTCACCCCGCTGCTCGACGCCGCCTCCCTCGACGACCCGGACAAGAAGGTCCGCGACACCCTGCGCCCGGGCATCGTGGAGATGGGCCAGTTCGACGGCGACCCGGTCTGGGTCCTCTACTACGCCTACACGGTCTACGGCGTCTGGTACTCGCAGAAGCTGCTCGACTCGCTCGACGCGAAGTACCCCGAGACCTGGGACGAGATGCTCGCCGTCTGCGAGAAGGCCAAGAAGAAGGGCATCGCGGGCTGGACGTACGCGGGCAAACACCCGTACTACATCCCCTTCTCGCTCTACCCGATGATCGGCAAGGTCGGCGGCCGCGAGGTCCTTGACGCGATCGACAACCTGGAGCCCAAGGCCTGGGAGCACCCCGCCGTCAAGACGTGCTTCGAGGCGTACTACGAGCTCTACAAGAAGGGCTACATCCTCCAGGGCACCCCCGGGCTCGACCACATCCAGTCGCAGACCGCCTGGACCGAGGGCAAGGCGCTCTTCATCCCCAACGGTTCATGGGTGGAGAACGAGGCCGCGAAGACCATGCCCGCGGACTTCGATCTCGCCGTCTCCGCGCCGACGGGTATCGACGCCTCCGACAAGATGCCCTTCGGCACGATGTGGGCCTCCGGCGGTGAGCCCTTCATCGTCCCGGCCAAGGCGAAGAACGTCGAGGGCGGCATGGAGCAGCTGCGCATCATGCTCAGCGAAGCCTCCTCCAGGAACTTCACCAAGTCCGTGAAGTCGCTCACCGCGTACAACGGCGGTACCGACGGCATCGAGCTGACCCCGGGTCTGAAGTCGGGTGTCGCGGCGCTCGAGAAGGCCGGTCAGAACGTCGTCAACCCGCGCCTCCAGGACTGGTACGTGGCGCTGCAGAAGGAGAAGATCGGCGTCGCCGGCCTCGGCGAGATGATGGCGGGCCGCGCGACCCCCGCCGAGACGATCAAGAAGATCCAGAAGTACGCCGACGAGGCGGCCAAGGACACCTCCATCAAGCACTACAAGCACCAGTGAGCTGTGCCGGGGCCCCTTCCCGCCGACCGGGAGCGGGCCCCGGCTCCCTGCGTACGGCACTCGGGCCACGCACGGCACCAGCGGCTTCTCCGCGGGAAGATCGGGGTCGGTAGGAATGCAACACGGCAAGTACCGTTTCATCGTGGGGTTTCTGGCGGCCCCCCTGGCCATGTACGCGCTGTTCGTCATATGGCCCTTCATCCAGTCCATCTATTACTCGTTCACGGACTGGAGCGGCCTCAGCCCCGATTTCCAGATGGTCGGGTTCGACAACTACAGCAGAATGCTGGACGACGACATCTTCTGGAAATCGCTGCAGCACAGTCTGACCTTCGCGGTCGTGCTGCCGCTGGTGACGGTCGGGCTGGCGCTCTTCTTCGCGTTCATGCTGAATGTCGGCGGTCGGCGTCGCAAGGGAGCGGCCATCGCCGGTGTGCGCGGTTCCTCCTTCTACAAGATCGTCTATTTCTTCCCGCAGGTGCTGTCCATCGCGATCGTCGCGCTGCTCTTCCAGTTCGCCTACAACCCCAACAGCGGCGCCATCAACTCCGTACTCAAGGGAGTGGGGCTCGGCGGCGTCCAGCCGAACTGGCTCGGCGACCCCGACCTCGCCCTCATCTGCGTGATGGTCGTCCTGGTCTGGTCCACCGTCGGCTTCTTCGTCGTCCTCTTCTCGGCGGGCATGGCCTCCATCCCCAAGGACTTCTACGAGGCGGCGCTGCTCGACGGCGCGAACCGGATCACCACCTTCTTCAAGATCACCCTGCCGCTGCTCTGGGACACCGTGCAGTCCGGCTGGATCTACATGGGCATCCTGGCGCTCGGCGCGGAGTCCTTCGCCGTCGTGCAGATCATGACGGTGGGCCCCAACGGCGGTGGCCCCGACTACTCCACCATCGTCATGCCGCTGTACGTCTACCAGAAGGCCTTCCGGGACGGCCAGGCCGCCTACGCCACCACGATCGGCGTCGCGCTGCTCGTCGTCACGCTGGCCTTCGCGGCGGTCGTGATGCGGTTCGGCCGGCGCGAGCGGCTGGAGTACTAGATGAAGACCACCGACACCCCGTCCACCGGCACCGGCGACCTTCCCGGGCCGCGGGAGGCCGCCGGCGCGTCGCCGCGGAAGACCGCGGGCCCGGCGAACCCCGAGCCCCGCAAGGAGGGCAAGGGCGAAGGCACGACCCTCAACGTCTTCTCCCACGGCATCCTGATCCTCTGGGCGGTCATGGTGGTCATGCCGCTGCTGTGGGCGGTCATGACCTCCTTCAAGACCGACCGGGCGATCTTCACCTCCCCGTGGGCCCTCCCCGACAAGCTGCACTTCGAGAACTGGGCACGAGCCTGGACCGAGGCGCACATGAGCGACTACTTCCTCAACACCGTCCTCGTCGTGGGAGGTTCGCTCATCGGCACGCTGCTCTTCGGGTCGATGGCCGCCTATGTGCTCGCCCGCTTCGAGTTCCCCGGCAACCGCTTCATCTACTTCCTCTTCATCGGCGGGATGAGCTTCCCGATCATCCTCGCCCTGGTGCCGCTCTTCTACGTGCTGCAGAACATGGCCCTGCTCAACACGCTGCACGGCCTGATCCTGGTCTACATCGCGTACTCGCTGCCGTTCACCGTCTTCTTCCTGACGGCCTTCTTCCGCACCCTGCCGACCTCGGTGGCGGAGGCGGCCTTCATGGACGGCGCCTCGCACACCCGGACCTTCTTCCAGGTGATGCTGCCGATGGCCAAGCCCGGCCTGATCAGCGTCGGCATCTTCAACTTCCTGGGCCAGTGGAACCAGTACCTGCTGCCCACCGTGCTCAACACCGACCCCGAGAAGAAGGTGCTCTCCCAGGGCCTGGTGCAGCTCGCGGTCAGCCAGGGCTACAAGGGCGACTGGTCGGGGCTCTTCGCCGGACTGGTCATGGCCATGCTCCCGGTGCTCGCCGCGTACATCATCTTCCAGCGGCAGGTGGTGGCCGGTCTCACAGCCGGCGCGGTCAAGTAGGAACCGCTCGTCACAGGCCCCGGCGGGCGCTCCCGCCGGGGCCTCGCGCATGCCCGGAGGAGGGCTCCGGCCACTCGGCTCATCCGAGCCCCGCCCCGCTCAAGGTCTTGACGGGGAACACCCCGAACAGCTCATCTTAGAGTTCACAAGTTGGAGAAGGAGCCGGGGTCTCATTGGCGCGGCCCCGGCAGGCGGGAGTGGATGAGTCGATGGAGACTCCGGGGTCGCAGACATCTCTGCACAGGGCCAACCTCGAACGGGTCGTGCGCGCGGTGCGCATGGCCGGCTCGCTCACCCAGGCGGAGATCGCCCGTGCGACCGGCCTGTCGGCCGCCACGGTGTCCAACATCGTGCGGGAGTTGAAGGACGGCGGAACCGTCGAGGTCACCCCCACCTCCGCGGGCGGCCGGCGGGCCCGCAGCGTCTCGCTCTCCGGTGACGCGGGGATCGTCATCGGCGTCGACTTCGGCCACACCCACCTCCGGGTCGCCGTCGGCAACCTCGCCCACCAGGTCCTCGCCGAGGAGGCCGAGCCGCTCGACGTGGACGCCTCCTCCGCCGAGGGCTTCGACCGGGCGGAGACGCTGGTCAAGCGGCTGATCGCGGCCACCGGCATCGGTCAGGACAAGGTCGTCGGCGTCGGCCTCGGCGTGCCCGGGCCGATCGACGTCTCCTCGGGCACCCTCGGCTCCACCTCGATCCTCCCGGGCTGGACCGGCATCAACCCCGCCGACGAGCTCTCCGGCCGCCTCGGCGTGCCCGTGTACGTGGACAACGACGCCAACCTCGGCGCGCTCGGCGAGCTCGTCTGGGGCAGCGGCCGGGGGGTCAAGGACCTGGCCTACATCAAGGTCGCCAGCGGTGTCGGCGCCGGCCTGGTCATCGACGGGCGGGTGTACCGCGGCCCCGGCGGCACCGCCGGCGAGATCGGGCACATCACGCTCGACGAGTCGGGCCCGGTCTGCCGCTGCGGCAACCGCGGCTGCCTGGAGACCTTCACCGCCGCCCGCTACGTCCTGCCGCTGCTCCAGCCCGGCCACGGGCCCGATCTGACCATGGAGCGGGTCGTCCAGCTGGCCCGCGAGGGCGATCCCGGCTGCCGCCGGGTGGTCGCCGACGTCGGCCGCCACATCGGCAGCGGCATCGCCAACCTGTGCAACCTGCTCAACCCCAGCAGGGTGGTCCTCGGCGGCGACCTCGCGGAGGCCGGCGAGCTGGTCATCGGCCCGATCCGCGACTCGGTCTCGCGGTACGCCATCCCCAGCGCCGCCCGACAGCTCTCCCTCGCCCCCGGAGCCCTCGGCGGCCGCGCCGAGGTGCTCGGCGCGCTCGCTCTCGTACTGAGCGAAATGGGCGATTCGACCCTGTTGGAGAGTGCCCTTCCCTCAGCCGCTCCGGTCTCCACTCCTGCCTTCACTTAGAAAACGGATGGCACCGTTGTCATCTCGTTAAGGATTTACTCCTTGACGTCGACGTTGCGGCCGAGTTGACTTCCAGCCACCTCGGCCGCAACGTCGCGGCCTCGTCAGGGAGGCAACCCCACATGAACGCAATGATGCGTCGCGTCGTCATAGGCACGGCCGCGGTATCCATGGCCCTCTCCGTCGCCGCCTGTGGCAAGGCGGGCGACACCGGCTCGGGTTCGGGCGGCACCAGCGGGAACGGCGGAGACGGCAAGACCATCGGTCTGCTGCTGCCGGAGAACAAGACCACGCGTTACGAGACCTTCGACCGCCCGATCATCGAGGCGAAGATCAAGGCCCTCTGCTCGGACTGCGAGGTCAAGTACAACAACGCCGCGCAGGACACCGAGACGCAGAAGAAGCAGTTCGACGCGCTCGTCACGCAGGGCGTGAAGGTCATCATCCTGGACTCGGTCGACTACAAGGCCACCAAGTCCTGGGTCCAGCACGCCAAGGAGCAGGGCGTCTCCGTCGTCGCGTACGACCGCCTGGCCGAGGGCCCCATCTCCGCCTACGTTTCGTACGACAACGAGAAGATCGGCCGCCTGCAGGGCGAGGCCCTGATCGAGGCCCTCGGCGACAAGGCCAAGGACGCCAACGTCGTCATGATCAACGGCTCGCCGACCGACCCGAACGCCCCGCTGTTCAAGAAGGGCGCCCACAGCGTCCTCGACACCGGCGTCAAGAAGGTCGTCTACGAGCAGGACATCCCCGACTGGTCCCCGGACGAGGCCAACAAGAAGATGGGCGCCGCCATCGACTCCCTGGGCAAGAACGGCTTCCAGGGCGTCTACTCCGCCAACGACGGCATGGCCGGCGGCATCATCACCGCCCTGTCCAAGCAGGGCATCAAGGTCCCGGTCGGCGGCCAGGACGCCGAGCTCGCCGGTCTCCAGCGCATCCTGAAGGGCGACCAGGCCTTCACGATCTACAAGCAGATCAAGCCCGAGGCCGAGACCACCGCCGAGATCGCCGTCCGCCTGCTCAAGGGCGAGAAGATCGACGACCTGGTTCCCGCCAAGGTCACCAGCCTGACCGGTGAGTTCAAGGACATCCCGGCGAAGCTGTACGACGCGCAGGTCGTGACCAAGGAGAACATCGGCTCCACGATCATCGCCGACGGCGTCTACGAGGCCGGGGCCCTCTGCGTCGGCGAGTACAAGGCGGCCTGCGAGGCGGCGGGCATCAAGTAACCCCACCGCCGGCACGCCCCCCGGAGGCCCGCACAGCGCCTCCGGAGGGACCCGGTCCGGTCCGGCGCACCCCGCCCCGTTCAACGCCCCGCAAGCGGGGGCGGGGCGCCGGACTCCCTCGCACCCCTCATGTGCTCCCCTGCACCACCATCCCCGCCGGTCAGGCGGCGAAGGAGATGATTCACGTGTCCGCTACGCCCGTGCTGGCGTTGCGCGGGGTCTCCAAGCGGTTCGGCGCCGTCCAGGTGCTCACCGATGTCGAACTGGAGATCCATGCCGGAGAGGTCGTCGCCCTCGTGGGCGACAACGGCGCCGGCAAGTCGACCCTCGTCAAGACGATCTCGGGTGTCCACCCGATCGACGAGGGCACCATCGAGTGGAACGGCCGGCCCGTCCACATCACCAGGCCGAACGACGCCCAGGCCCTCGGTGTCGCCACCGTCTACCAGGACCTGGCGCTCTGCGACAACCTCGACGTCGTCGCCAACCTCTTCCTCGGCAGCGAGCTGCGCTCCGCGTCCGTCCTCGACGAGATCGCGATGGAGAAGCGCGCCAAGGAGCTTCTGGACACCCTGTCCATCCGCATCCCCTCGGTCCGCATCCCCGTCGCGGCGCTCTCCGGCGGTCAGCGCCAGGTCGTCGCCATCGCCCGCGCCCTCATCGGCGACCCCAAGATCGTGATCCTGGACGAGCCGACCGCCGCCCTCGGCGTCGAGCAGACGGCACAGGTGCTCGACCTGGTGGAGCGGCTGCGCGAGCGCGGCCACGGCGTCATCCTCATCAGCCACAACATGGCCGATGTGCGCGCCGTCGCGGACCGGGTCGCGGTCCTGCGCCTGGGCCGCAACAACGGCGACTTCAAGGTCGCCGACACCAGCCACGAGACGATCATCGCCGCCATCACCGGAGCCACGGACAACGCCGTGACCCGTCGGCAGGC
This sequence comes from Streptomyces sp. NPDC003027, assembly GCF_053591435.1. NCBI lineage: Bacteria > Bacillati > Actinomycetota > Actinomycetes > Kitasatosporales > Streptomycetaceae > Streptomyces > Streptomyces sp. NPDC003027. The sequence goes on along the minus strand of NZ_JBSFTU010000004.1, from coordinate 117,348 downwards.
CCGTACGGCCTCGGCCACGGCCACGAAGGAGGACGCGAAGTGAGCGACCTCGCCAAGACCCCCGAGCCCACGACGGCCGACGAGGCCACCACGGCCCCGGAGGCCACCACGGCCCCGGAGGCCACCGCGGCCCCGGCCGCCTCCGCCGCCCCCATCCCCGCCGTCGACCCGCGCCTGCTGGTCCGAGAGGAGGGCCTCAAGGGCTACTGGACCGAGTTCAGCCGCAAGATCCGCGGCGGCGAACTCGGCTCCCTGCCCGTCGTCCTGGGCCTGATCGTCATCGCGATCGTCTTCCAGGTCCAGAACGGCAACTTCCTCTCCGCGAGCTCCGTCGCCAACATCGCGGTCTACTCCTCCGGCCTCGGCATCATGGCCGTCGGCATCGTCTTCGTCCTCATCCTGGGCGAGATCGACCTGTCGATGGGGTCCGTCGCCGGCGTCGGCGCGGCCGTCTGGGCCGTGCTCAACGTCACCAACGGCGTGAACGACCTGCTGTCGGTCGTCCTCGCCGTGGCCTCCGGCCTCCTCATCGGCCTGCTGCACGGCTTCTTCTTCGCCAAGATCGGCGTCCCGGCCTTCGTGGTCACCCTCGCCGGCTTCCTCGGCTGGAGCGGTCTGCAGATCTGGCTGATGGGCCAGGAGGGCTCGATCAACGCCCCCTCCGGCTCCATCGTGGAGAACCTCACCGCGTACTACTTCGAGGACAAGGCCGCCGCGTACGGCCTCGCCCTCGTGGCGGTCCTCGCCTACGCCGGCTCGCTGCTCCTGGACGCCAAGCGCCGCAAGGCCGCCGCCCTGCCGTCCCGCCCCGTCAGCGAGATCGTGCTGCGCACGGCCGTCGTCGCGATCCTCTGTTTCGTCGTCGCCTACGTCCTGAACGAGCCCCAGGGCGCCCGCGGCCTGCCGCTGGCCCTGGTCCTCTTCGTGGCCGTCCTGGTGATCGCCGACTTCGTCGCCCGCCGCACCCTGTTCGGCCGCAAGGTCTTCGCGGTCGGCGGCAACGCCGAGGCCGCCCGCCGCGCCGGCATCGACGTCGACCGGATCCGGATCGTCGTCTTCGGCGTCTCCGGCATGCTCGCCGCCTTCGGAGGCCTCTTCGTGGCGAGCCTCTCCGGCGGCGCGACCAAGAGCCTCGGCAGCGGCAACACGCTGATGCTGGTCATCGCGGCCGCCGTCATCGGCGGCACCAGCCTCTTCGGCGGCCGCGGCAAGGTCTGGTCGGCGCTCCTGGGCATGATCGTCATCCAGTCGATCCAGCAGGGCCTGAACATGATCGGCATGGCCAACGAGATCCAGTACATGATCACCGGCGCGGTGCTCCTCGCCGCCGTCGTGATCGACTCGGTCTCCCGCCGTACGCAGAAGACCGCGGGCCGAGCGTAACCCTCACCACAGTGCCCGGCGCCGGAGAACCGGCGCCGGGCACTGCTGCGTCTGGCCCTGTACAACGCCCGTACGCCCACCGGTGTGTCCGCCGCACGAGTGACGCGGAACCAGCCGCCCGATGACGACGGCCACCGGCGGAACATTAGACTCGACAAATCGGCAAGCTCGACCAGCTCAATGGCAAGGAGGCACGGGTGGCATTGCTGACCCGTATCAGGGGACCGCGCGATCTGGACCGGCTCTCCCCGGAGCAGCTGGAGCAGCTGGCGGAGGAGATCCGGACGTTTCTCGTGGACGCCGTCTCCAAGACCGGCGGTCACCTGGGGCCCAACCTCGGCGTGGTCGAGCTGACCATCGCCCTGCACCGCGTCTTCGACTCCCCGAAGGACAAGGTCCTCTTCGACACCGGCCACCAGAGCTACGTCCACAAGCTGCTCACCGGCCGCCAGGACTTCTCCCGGCTCAAGATGAAGGGCGGCCTGTCCGGCTACCCCTCGCAGGCCGAGTCCGAGCACGACGTCATCGAGAACTCGCACGCCTCCACCGTCCTCGGCTGGGCCGACGGCCTGGCCAAGGCCAACGAGGTCCTCAAGAAGGACGACCACGTCGTCGCCGTCATCGGCGACGGTGCCCTCACGGGCGGCATGGCCTGGGAGGCGCTGAACAACATCGCCGCCGCCAAGGACCGCCCGCTCGTCATCGTCGTCAACGACAACGAACGGTCCTACGCGCCGACGATCGGCGGGCTCGCCAACCACCTGGCCACCCTGCGGACGACCGACGGCTACGAGCGCTTCCTCGCCCGCGGCAAGGACATCCTGGAGCGCACCCCGGTCGTCGGCAGGCCGCTCTACGAGACGCTGCACGGCGCCAAGAAGGGCCTGAAGGACTTCATCGCCCCGCAGGGCATGTTCGAGGACCTCGGCCTGAAGTACGTCGGCCCCATCGACGGCCACGACATCGAGGCCCTGGAGTCCGCCCTCACGCGCGCCAAGCGCTTCGGCGGCCCGGTCATCGTCCACTGCCTCACCGAGAAGGGCCGCGGCTACCAGCCCGCCCTGGCGGACGAGGCCGACCGCTTCCACGCCGTCGGCAAGATCCACCCCGACACCGGCCTGCCGATCGCCTCCTCCGGCGCCGACTGGACCTCGGTCTTCGGCGAGGAGATGGTCAAGCTCGGCAAGGAGCGCGAGGACATCGTCGCGATCACCGCGGCCATGCTCCAGCCCGTCGGCCTCGACAAGTTCGCCAAGGCCTTCCCCGAGCGGGTGTACGACGTCGGCATCGCCGAGCAGCACGCCGCCGTCTCGGCCGCCGGCCTCGCCACCGGCGGACTCCACCCGGTCTTCGCCGTCTACGCCACCTTCCTCAACCGCGCCTTCGACCAGGTCCTGATGGACGTGGCCCTGCACAAGTGCGGCGTCACCTTCGTCCTGGACCGCGCGGGTGTCACCGGCACCGACGGCGCCTCCCACAACGGCATGTGGGACATGTCGATCCTCCAGGTCGTCCCCGGCCTGCGGCTCGCCGCCCCGCGCGACGCCGACCAGGTCCGGGCCCAGCTGCGCGAGGCCGTCGAGGTCACCGACGCCCCGACCGTCGTCCGCTTCTCCAAGGGCGCCGTCGGCCCCGCCGTACCGGCCCTGCGCCGCATCGGCGGCATGGACGTGCTCCGCGAGCCCGGCAGCGACCGTCCGGACGTCCTCCTCGTCTCCGTCGGCGCGCTGGCGCCGATGTGCCTGGAGATCGCCGGCCTGCTCGACGCGCAGGGCATCTCCACCACCGTCGTCGACCCGCGCTGGGTCAAGCCGGTCGACGAGGCGATGGCCCCGCTCGCTGAGCAGCACCGGGTCGTCGTCACGGTCGAGGACAACAGCCGGGTCGGCGGTGTCGGCTCCGCCGTCGCCCAGGCGCTGCGCGACGCGGGCGTGGACGTACCGCTGCGCGACTTCGGCATTCCGCCGCGCTTCCTCGACCACGCCTCCCGCAAGGAGGTCATGGCCGAGATCGGGCTCACCGCCCCGGACATCGCCCGCCAGGTCACGGGACTCGTCTCGCGCCTGGACGGACGCTACGAGCACAGCGCGGAGGCGGTCGAGCCCGCCCGCGACTGACCCGCCACGGAGCATCGCATTGGGCCGGTCGGACCACCTCAGGGGTGGCCGGCCGGTCCTTTCGTGTGAAAGCCGCTCTCCTGGACGCGCGCCGCCACCCCCGCCTCTCGATCATGGGGCTGTGACCGACGGCACGGAGGTACGACGGTGAGCACGGACCAGCAGCCGCCACAGGCGCGCTCCGGCATGTTCCGGACCAAGACGGTCGAGCAGTCGATCCGCGACACGGAAGAGCCCGAGCACGCGCTCAAGAAATCACTCTCGGCCTGGGACCTGACCGTCTTCGGCGTCGGAGTCATCATCGGCACCGGCATCTTCGTGCTCACCGGCAAGGTGGCCAAGGAGAACGCGGGCCCCGCCACCGCGCTCGCCTTCGTCGCCGCCGGCATCGTCTGCGCGCTCGCCGCCCTGTGCTACGCCGAGTTCGCCTCGACGGTCCCCGTCGCCGGATCGGCGTACACCTTCGCGTACGCCTCCATGGGCGAACTGCCCGCCTGGATCATCGGCTGGGACCTCGTCCTGGAGTTCGCGCTCGGCACGGCGGTGGTCGCGGTCGGCTGGTCCGGGTACGTCCGGTCCCTGATGGACAACATCGGCTGGCATCTACCCGCGGCCCTCGAAGGGCCGGACGCCGCCGGCGGCACCTTCGACATCCTGGCCTTCCTGCTGGTCCTCGTGCTGACCGTGATCCTGGTCCTCGGGATGAAGCTCTCGGCCCGGATCACCGCGCTCGTCGTGGCCATCAAGGTCACGGTCGTCATGATCGTGATCATCGCGGGTCTCTTCTTCATCGTGGGCGACAACTACGACCCGTTCATCCCCCCGGCCGTGAGCCCGGCCGACGGCGCGTCCGGCTGGGACTCCCCGCTGGTCGAGCTGATCTTCGGCTACGAGCCCACCAACTTCGGGGTGATGGGCATCTTCACCGCCGCCTCCGTCGTCTTCTTCGCCTTCATCGGCTTCGACGTGGTCGCCACCGCCGCCGAGGAGACCAAGCTCCCGCAGCGCGACATGCCCCGCGGCATCCTCGGCTCGCTGTTCATCTGCACCGTGCTTTACGTCGCCGTCGCGCTGGTCGTGACCGGTATGCAGCACTACACCCAGCTGTCGGTGAGCGCCCCGCTCGCGGACGCGTTCAAGGCCACCGGGCACCCCTTCTACGCCGGCGTGATCAGCTTCGGCGCGGCCGTCGGTCTCACCACCGTCTGCCTCATCCTGCTGCTCGGCCAGACGCGCGTGTTCTTCGCGATGAGCCGTGACGGACTGCTGCCGCGGTTCTTCTCCGTTACCCACCACCGCTTCAGGACCCCGTACCGCCCCACCATCCTGCTCGGCGTGATCATCGCGATCGTCGCGGGCTTCACCAGCATCAACGAGCTGGCGACCCTGGTGAACATCGGCACCCTCTTCGCCTTCGTGATCGTGGCCGCCGGTGTGATCGTGCTGCGCCGCAGCCGCCCCGACCTGCCCCGCGCGTTCCGCGCCCCGTGGGTGCCGGTGCTCCCGATCGTCTCCATCGCCGCGTCGTTCTGGCTGATGCTCAACCTGCCCGGCGAGACCTGGTTCCGCTTCGCCGTCTGGATGGCGATCGGCATCGTCGTCTACTTCCTGTACGGACGCGGCCACAGCCGCCTCGGCAAGGCCGGCCCGAACGCGACGTACTAGCCCGGTACCGACCCTCCGGGTGGGCGCGTGGGCCCACGCGGCGGGCCCCCTGCTCACCCACCGCCGCCGCACTTCCCGGTCGGCCGTGACCACCGGGCACGGCCGGCCGGCCGCGTCACCGGCCGGTTCGACGATCAGAAGAGGCGGATCCGTCCGTCCAGGATGTCAGCCACCGGTGGCCGGGGACTTCTTCGCCGACTCCGGGATGGGCAGGTCCGCGCGGATCGCCTGCCACAGCCGGGAGGCGTTCGGCTCCGCGGCGACGACCCGGTTCGGGTCCTGCTTGTCGTACGCCACCGGCAGCATGATCGTCTCCATGGCAGCCGGGTCGACACCGTTCATCGAGCGGGCGAACTCGCTCAGCGCGGTCAGCGAAGCCAGTTCCGAGTCGGTGGTGAGCGCCTTGGTGGCGGAGTCGGCGATCTTGTAGGTCTTGGCCGGGCTGCTGAGCAGGTCCTGCTTCTTCACCTCGGTGAGCAGGGCCATCAGGAACTTCTGCTGGTTCCCGATGCGGCCGAGGTCGCTGCCGTCCTTGACGCCGTACCGGGTCCGTACGTACGCGAGGGACTGCGTGCCGTTCAGCCGCTGCGGACCGGCCGCGAGGTCCAGCCCGCCCGGGCCGTTCTCGATGGGCTCGTCGAGGTGGACGGTGACCCCGCCGATCGCGTCGACGAGGTCCTTGAAGCCGGCGAAGTCGATCTCCATGTAGTGGTCGAGCCGGACGCCCGACATCGTCTCGACCGTCTTCACGACACACGCCGGACCGTACTGCGCGTACACCGAGTTGAACATCACCCGCTGCGCGGACGGGGCCGTACCGCCGTCGGACTTCCGGCACACGGGCCGGGTGACGAGCGTGTCGCGCGGGATGCTGATCGCGGTGGCCCGGGTCCGGCCCTCGGGTATGTGCACCACCAGCGCGGTGTCCGAGCGGGCCCCGGCCACCGTGCCGCCGTCCAGCGCCCCGTTGGCGCCCGCCCGCGAGTCCGAGCCGAGCACCAGCAGGTTCTGCCCGGTGGTCGGCCGTCGCGGCGGACGGTCGTCACCGAGCGCCTTGTCCAGGTCGACGCCCCTGATGTTGCCGTCGATGCGGGAGTAGCTCCAGTACCCGGTGGAGCCCGCGCCCACCACGGCGATCAGCAGGGTCCACAGCAGAGCACGCCGGACGCGCTGCCCGCGCGTGCGGGCTCCGCGCCGGGAGGCGCGCCCACGGGGCGAGGTCGATATCTCCGTCATGGGTTCGCACTATAGACAGGCTTTCGACTCCCGTCGGGAGAAGGCGAATTCGGGCCGCCCGGGATGCCCGGGACGGACGGCGGCCCCGGCACCGTGAACAGGTGCCGGGGCCGCCGGATCCGCGTGCCGTGCCGGGGTTACGCCGGGACGCTCGCCACGCCCTGGGCGAGGAAGCGCTTGCCGTTCACCCGCTCGGAGACGCCCTCACGGTCCAGGTACGGCGTGATGCCGCCCAGGTGGAAGGGCCAGCCCGCGCCCGTGATCAGGCAGAGGTCGATGTCCTGCGCCTCGGCGACGACACCCTCCTCCAGCATCAGGCCGATCTCCTGCGCCACCGCGTCCAGGACGCGGTCGCGGACCTGCTCCTCCGTCAGGACGACGTCGCCCTGCTTGAGGAGCGCGGCGACCTCGGGGTCCAGCTCCGGCTTGCCGGAGTCGTAGACGTAGAAGCCGCGCTTGCCCGCCTTGACGACGGCGGCGAGGTTCGGGGAGACCTTGAAGCGGTCCGGGAACGCCTTGTTGAGCGTCTCCGAGACGTGCAGACCGATGGCCGGGCCGACGAGCTCCAGGAGGACCAGCGGCGACATCGGCAGGCCGAGCGGCTCGATGGCCTTTTCGGCCGTCTCGACCGGGGTGCCCTCGTCGATGACGTTCTGGATCTCGCCCATGAAGCGGGTCAGGATGCGGTTCACGACGAACGCCGGGGCGTCCTTGGTGAGGACCGCGGTCTTCTTCAGCTTCTTCGCCACGCCGAAGGCGGTGGCGAGCGAGGCGTCGTCCGTCTTCTCGCCGCGCACGATCTCCAGGAGCGGGAGGATCGCGACCGGGTTGAAGAAGTGGAAGCCGACCACGCGCTCCGGGTGCTGGAGCTTGGAGGCCATCTCCGAGACGGAGAGCGAGGAGGTGTTGGTGGCGAGGATCGCGTGCGCCGGGGCGACCGCCTCGACCTCCGCGAACACCTTCTGCTTGACGCTCATCTCCTCGAACACGGCCTCGATGATGAAGTCCGCGTCCGCGAAGCCCTCGGCCTTGTCCAGGACACCGGAGACCAGGCCCTTGAGACGGTTGGCCTTGTCCTGGTTGATCCGGCCCTTGCCGAGCAGCTTCTCGATCTCGGCGTGGACGTAGCCCACACCCTTGTCGACGCGCTCCTGGTCGATGTCGGTCAGCACGACCGGCACCTCGAGGCGGCGCAGGAAGAGCAGGGCCAGCTGCGAGGCCATCAGACCGGCGCCGACGACGCCGACCTTGGTGACCGGGCGGGCCAGGGACTTGTCCGGGGCACCGGCCGGGCGCTTGGCCCGCTTCTGCACCAGGTTGAAGGCGTAGATGCCGGAGCGCAGCTCGCCGCCCATGATCAGGTCCGCGAGGGCCTGGTCCTCGGCGTCGAAGCCCTTCTGCAGGTCGCCGTCCTTGGCCGCCGCGATGATGTCCAGGGCGCGGTACGCCGCCGGGGCGGCGCCGTGCACCTTGGAGTCGGCGATGAACCGGCCCTTGGCGACGGCCGCGTCCCAGCCCTCGCCGCGGTCGATCTCGGGACGCTCGACCGTGACGGTCCCGTTGAGGACGGAGGCCGTCCAGATCAGCGACTGCTCCAGGAAGTCGGCGCCCTCGAAGATCGCGTCGGCGATGCCGAGCTCGAAGACCTGCGCGCCCTTGAGCTGGCGGTTCTGGTTCAGCGAGTTCTCGATGATGACCGAGACGGCCTTGTCGGCACCGATCAGGTTCGGCAGGATCGCGCAGCCGCCCCAGCCCGGGACCAGACCGAGGAAGACCTCGGGCAGCGAGAAGGCCGGCAGGGCCTTGGAGACGGTGCGGTAGGTGCAGTGCAGACCGACCTCGACACCGCCGCCCATCGCCGCGCCGTTGTAGTACGCGAAGGTCGGCACGGCGAGCGACGACAGACGCTTGAAGACGTCGTGGCCGCCCTTGCCGATGGCGAGCGCGTCCTCGTGCCGCTTCAGCAGTTCGACGCCCTTGAGGTCGGCGCCGACGGCGAAGATGAACGGCTTGCCGGTGAGGCCGACGCCGACGATCTCACCGTTCGCGGCCTCGGCCTCGACCTGGTCGATGGCGGTGTTGAGGTTCGCCAGCGACTGCGGGCCGAAGGTGGTCGGCTTGGTGTGGTCGAAGCCGTTGTCCAGCGTGATCAGCGCGAACCGGCCCGCGCCCGCGGGCAGTTCGAAGTGCCGTACGTGGGCACTGGTGACGACCTCGTCCGGGAACAGCTCGGCCGCACCCTTCAAAAGCTCTGCGGTGGTGCTCACTTGCCCTCCCAGTGGGGGTTCTCCCAGATGACGGTGGCGCCCATGCCGAAGCCGACGCACATCGTGGTGAGGCCGTAACGGACCTGCGGGTTCTCCTCGAACTGGCGAGCCAGCTGCGTCATGAGACGGACGCCGGAGGAGGCGAGCGGGTGACCGTAGGCGATCGCGCCGCCGTACTGGTTGACGCGGGCGTCGTCGTCGGCGATGCCGTAGTGCTCCAGGAAGGCGAGGACCTGGACCGCGAAGGCCTCGTTGATCTCGAAGAGGTTGATGTCCTCGATCGAGAGGCCGGCCTTGGCGAGGGCCTTCTCGGTCGCCGGGATCGGGCCGTAGCCCATGACCTCCGGCTCGACGCCGGCGAAGGCGTACGAGACGAGGCGCATCTTGACCGGGAGGCCGTTCTCGCGGGCGAAGTCCTCGGAGGCGATGATCGAGGCGGTGGCGCCGTCGTTGAGACCGGCCGCGTTACCGGCGGTGACGTTGCCGTGGACGCGGAACGGCGTCTTGAGGTTTGCCAGCGACTCCAGGGTGGTGCCCGGGCGCATCGGCTCGTCGGCGGTGACCAGACCCCAGCCGGTCTCGCCGGCCTCCGGGCTGGTGCGGCGCACCGAGACGGGCACCAGGTCCTGCTGGATCTTGCCGTCGGCGTACGCCTTGGCGGCCTTCTCCTGCGAGCGCACGGCGTACTCGTCGGCGCGCCGCTTGGTGATGCTCGGGTAGCGGTCGTGCAGGTTCTCGGCGGTCATGCCCATGAACAGGGCGGACTCGTCGACCAGCTTCTCGCTCACGAAGCGCGGGTTCGGGTCGACGCCCTCGCCCATCGGGTGACGGCCCATGTGCTCGACGCCACCGGCGATGACGGCGTCGTACGCGCCGAAGGCGATCGAACCGGCGACGCTGGTCACGGCGGTCAGCGCGCCGGCGCACATGCGGTCGATGGAGTAGCCCGGGACGGACTGCGGCAGGCCGGCGAGGATGCCGGCGGTGCGGCCGAGGGTCAGACCCTGGTCACCGATCTGCGTGGTCGCCGCGATGGCGACCTCGTCGATCTTCGCGGGGTCGAGGCCGGGGTTGCGGCGCAGCAGCTCCCGGATGGCCTTCACGACGAGGTCGTCGGCGCGGGTCTCGTGGTAGATGCCCTTCGGGCCCGCCTTGCCGAACGGGGTGCGGACGCCGTCGACGAAGACGACGTCCCTGACGGTACGAGGCACGATGGCTCTCCTCCAGGTGCGGGATGGCACTGCACTGCTGCCGCGCACGCCTAAGCGCGCGCTTGCTCCCCCATGCTACTTGCGGGTAACCATGCTGCCCAGCCCCTGGGGGTGGAGCGGCGAAGGTCACACCGGAACGGGGGTACGCGAAAGCCCCCGGCAGGGGGCACCAGGGGCTTCTCTCCGCGGGCGGAACACCGGGGCCTTCCTACGCCGTCGCCGACAGCGCCGTCAGCAGGAGCGGGGTCACCAGCTCCACCTGCCAGGGGCGGGCGCCGTAGCCGGTGAGGGCGGCGGCGACCGTGTCGGGGGTGGCCGGGGCCGGCGGTTCCCAGCAGAGGCGGCGGACCGTGTCCGGGGCGATCAGGTTCTCCTGCGGAAGGTTCAGCTCCTCCGCCAGGGCCGAGACCGACGCACGGGCCGCCGACAGACGCGCCGCGGCCGCCGGGTCCTTGTCCGCCCAGGCGCGCGGCGGCGGCGGGCCGGCGACCTGCTGGCCGGGCTGCGGAAGCTCGTGGTCCGGGAGTGCCTTCGCCCGCTCCACGGCGGCCTGCCACTGCTCCAGCTGGCGGCGGCCCATGCGGTGGCCGAAGCCCGGCAGCGCGGCGAGGGCCGCGACGTTCGGCGGCACCGACAGGGCGGCCTCCACGATCGCGGCGTCGCTCAGCACCTTGCCGGGGGAGACGTCCCGCCGCTGGGCGATCCGGTCCCGGGCCGTCCACAGCTCGCGCACCACCGCCATCTGGCGACGGCGCCGCACCTTGTGCATGCCGGACGTGCGCCGCCAGGGGTCGACGCGCGGCGGGGCGGGCGGCGCCGAGGCGATCGCGTCGAACTCCTGCCGGGCCCAGTCCAGCTTGCCCTGCCGGTCGAGCTCCTTCTCCAGCGCGTCCCGCAGGTCGACGAGCAGCTCGACGTCCAGCGCGGCGTACCGGAGCCAGGGCTCGGGCAGCGGGCGGGTGGACCAGTCCACCGCGGAGTGGCCCTTCTCCAGGGCGTAGCCGAGGACGGACTCGACCATCGCACCGAGTCCGACCCGGGGGAAGCCCGCGAGCCGGCCGGCCAGCTCGGTGTCGAAGAGACGCGTGGGCACCATGCCTATGTCACGCAGGCAGGGCAGGTCCTGGGTGGCGGCGTGCAGGATCCACTCGGTCCCGGCGAGCGCCTCGCCGAGACCGGAGAGGTCGGGGCAGCCCACCGGGTCGATGAGCGCGCTGCCCGCGCCCTCGCGGCGCAGCTGGACGAGGTAGGCGCGCTGGCCGTAGCGGTAGCCGGAGGCGCGCTCGGCGTCGACGGCGACCGGGCCGCGGCCGGCGGCGAAGGCGGCGATCACGTCGGCCAGGGCCTCGTCGGTCGCCACCACGGGCGGGATGCCCTCGCGGGGCTCCAGCAAGGGGATCGGCAGCCCGTTCGCAGGGACGTCGTCGTCCGGAGGGGCGCCCCCGGTGGTTCGCAGTGCTGTGTCTGCTGCGGTCTCTTGGGCGTCGGTCACCTGTCAAGGGTATCTGCGAACGGCAAGCGCCTGTCGACGGAACGTTCCGTCGACAGGCGCTGATCTTGCCTCGACCGCTCGGGGAGCGGTTCCGTTCAGTGGATGATGCCGGTGCGCAGGGCCACCGCGACCATGCCGGCGCGGTCGCCGGTGCCCAGCTTGCGGGCGATCCGGGCGAGGTGGCTCTTCACGGTCAGCGCGGACAGGCCCATCGAGACGCCGATGGCCTTGTTCGACTGGCCCTCGGCGACCAGCCGGAGCACCTCGACCTCGCGGCCGGAGAGCTCGCGGTAGCCACCCGGGTGGCTCGGGGCACCCGGGGGGCGGCGGTGGCCGAGGCGGGCGGCCGCGGCGCCGATGGGGGCGGCGCCGGGGCGGGTGGGATGCCCGATGTTCGTACGCGTACCGGTGACGACATAGCCCTTGACGCCGCCGGCCAGGGCGTTGCGTACGGCGCCGATGTCGTCGGCCGCGGAGAGGGCGAGGCCGTTGGGCCAGCCCGCGGCGCGGGTCTCGGACAGGAGCGTGAGGCCGCTGCCGTCGGGGAGGTGGACGTCGGCCACACAGATGTCGCGGGGGTTGCCCACGCGGGGGCGGGCCTCGGCGATGGACGACGCCTCGATGACGTCTCGTACTCCAAGGGCCCACAGGTGGCGGGTGACGGTGGAGCGGACGCGCGGGTCGGCCACGACGACCATGGCGGTCGGCTTGTTGGGTCGGTAGGCGACCAGGCTTGCGGGCTGCTCGAGGAGAACGGACACACGGCCTCCTGGGGAGATGCGGGACGGAGCCGGCTCGGGGAAGAAGCCGGGGGCGACCCGGGCGGTGAAGGGGTCATTGACCTCTTCGGCAGCTGGGGCGCCCGCCTTTAGGGAAAGATCACGATTTGCTGAGTAACAATTCGGGCAATTCGGACGAGTGATCGATCATCTTACGAGTAAGCCTCCGTCCGGGGGACCTGCGGCAAACCCGTTCTAAGGGCCGGCTCGGCGCGCCGGGGCGCACGGACCTAGAGCTGCTGCGGCCCCCGGCGCTGGGGCAGTGAGACGACCCCCGCGCCCGACGTGGTGCCCGCCCCCGGATCGGGTGACGAGGGGGGCAGTCCCGCGATCTGGCAGAGCAGATCGCACCACGCCGCCAGATGCCCCCCGGTGTCCGGGACCCCGGCGAGACCCTCTCTCGGCGTCCACGACGCCCGGATCTCGATCTGGGTCGCCGGACGGCGGTCGGCGAGACCGCCGAAGTAGTGGGAGCCCGCCATGGTGACGGTGCCGCTCGCCTCCCCGTACGGCAGGCCGCGCGCCTCCAGCGCGCCGGTCAGCCAGGACCAGCAGACCTCCGGAAGAAGAGGGTCCGCGGCCATCTCCGGCTCCAGCTCCGCCCGTACCAGCGTCACCAGCCGGAACACGCCCTTCCAGGCGTCGTGCCCGGCCGGGTCGTGCAGCAGGACGAGCCGGCCGTCGGCCAGGTCCTCCTCGCCCTCGACGACGGCCGCCTCCAGCGCGTACGCGTACGGGGCGAGCCGCTGCGGCGGCCTGGTCGGATCGATTTCGATCTCCGGCCGCGGCCGGGCCGAGCGCAGTGCCTCGACCGCCCGCCGGAACGCGGGCGGCACCGGGTTCGCCTCCGTATCGTTCGAGGCGGTACCCGCCGTCTCGCCCGCCCCTTCGTCGCCGTCGGAATGATCGGAAAAATGTCCCTGAGCCGCAGCCATGCGGGGAAGAGTAGGCGGAACGGGGTCCTCGCGCAGGGAGGGACACCCGGCCCGGGCGGGCGGCTTCCGCGCACATGCGAAGATTCTGGGCGTGAGTGCCAACGACGCCCCCTCGGGCCACCAGACGAAGCAGCAGCCGCAGACGTACGACTCCCCGTTCCTGAGGGCGTGCCGGCGCGAGCCCGTGCCCCACACGCCCGTCTGGTTCATGCGGCAGGCCGGGCGCTCGCTGCCCGAGTACCTGAAGGTCCGCGAGGGCATCCCGATGCTCGAGTCCTGCATGCGGCCCGAGCTGGTCACCGAGATCACGCTGCAGCCCGTGCGCCGCCACAAGGTGGACGCGGCGATCTTCTTCAGCGACATCGTCGTCCCGCTCAAGGCCATCGGCGTCGACCTCGACATCAAGCCCGGCGTCGGCCCGGTCGTCGCCGAACCGATCCGTACCCGCGCCGACCTGGCCCGGCTGCGCGACCTGACGCCCGAGGACGTCTCGTACGTCACCGAGGCCATCGGCATGCTCACCGGCGAGCTGGGCTCCACCCCGCTCATCGGCTTCGCGGGCGCGCCTTTCACCCTCGCGAGCTACCTCGTGGAGGGCGGTCCGTCCCGCAACCACGAGCACACCAAGGCGCTGATGTACGGCGACCCCGAGCTCTGGGCCGAGCTGCTCGACCGTCTCGCCGACATCACCTCGGCCTTCCTCAAGGTCCAGATCGAGGCGGGCGCGTCCGCGGTCCAGCTCTTCGACTCCTGGGTGGGCGCGCTCGCCCCGGCCGACTACCGCCGCTCGGTGATGCCGGCCTCCACCAAGGTCTTCGACTCCGTCGCGTCCTACGGCGTGCCGCGCATCCACTTCGGGGTGGGTACGGGCGAGCTCCTCGGCCTCATGGGCGAGGCGGGCGCGGACGTCGTCGGCGCCGACTGGCGGGTCCCGCTGGACGAGGCCGCCCGCCGGGTCGGCCCGGGCAAGGCCCTCCAGGGCAACCTCGACCCCGCCGTGCTGTTCTCCTCGCGGGAGGCCGTGGAGGCCAAGACCGACGAGGTCCTGGCCGCCGCGAAGGGCCTGGAGGGGCATGTCTTCAACCTGGGCCACGGCGTGCTGCCGACGACCGACCCGGACGCGCTGACGCGTCTCGTGGAGTACGTCCACACCCGCACCGCCCGCTGATCCGGGAACCGGCGCGCCGTCGCCCCCGCCCGGTCACCGGGCGGGGGCGACGGCGCGGTGGCTAGAGCTCGCAGTTGGACGGCGTGTCGCCGACGACCCGGCAGAGGTCGAAACCGGTGCCCGCGTCGACGACGCCTCCCTTCGCGAGGACGCGCGAACTGTCGGTGCCGGCCTGAACGACGCCGAAGTTCGTGAGGATGCGCAGATAGTCGTTGCCCGCGTCGCCGTGGACCTTCGCGCCGGACGCGACGCCGCCCTCCACCTCGACGTAGTCGCCGCCGGGACCGGCGCCGACGGTGCCGCTGACCGTGCCGTCCTCCGTGACGTGGACATAGTCCGCGCCGTCGCCGGCGGAGACCGTGCCGCCGACGGGGCCGGTCAGGACGATCATGTCGGCGCCGCCGAGGCCGTTGACCGTGTCACCGGAGTCCACCGAGGCGCACTCGATGTAGTCGTTGCCGGCCGTCCCGGTCACGTTTCCGTCAGGGCTCGAAAGACCGTTGACCGTGCACACGGTCGCGGCGTGGGCGGGCGTGCTCAGGGCGAGCGGGGCGAGGACGAGGGAGGCGGCGCACAGTGCGCGCACGGTGTGTCTGATCATGTGATCGAGTTACCCATGGTGATCGAAGTGCCGCAACCCGTCACCATGGGTCACTACGCCGCTCGGGCCACCGCCGCTCGTACCCCTCCGCCACGCGGGTGAGCGCCAGTCGAGCGGCTTTCAGTGGCCGACAAGGCCGTACAACGCTCGTGATCAACCCACCTGACCCGCCGCGCGAACGGCGGCCAGCGCCTTCCGCGCCGCGACCAGGACCGGGTCCCACACCGGTGAGAAGGGCGGGGCGTAGCCGAGGTCCAGAGCCGTCATCCGCTCCACCGTCATCCCGGCCGTCAGCGCCACGGCCGCGATGTCCACCCGCTTCCCGGCGCCCTCCCGGCCCACGATCTGCACCCCGAGCAACCGGCCCGTACGGCGCTCGGCGAGCATCTTCACCGTCATCGGGGCCGCGCCCGGGTAGTAGCCCGCCCGGCTGGTCGACTCGACCGTCACCGTGACGTACGCCAGCCCGACCTCGCGGGCGTCCTTCTCCCGCAGGCCCGTCCGGGCGATCTCCAGCTCGCACACCTTCGACACGGCCGTGCCGACCACGCCCGGGAAGGTGGCGTAGTCGCCGCCCACGTTCGAGCCGATGACCTGACCGTGCTTGTTGGCGTGCGTCCCCAGGGCGATGTGGCGCTCGCGGCCCGACACCAGGTCGAAGACCTCGACGCAGTCGCCGCCCGCCCAGATGTTCTCGTGGCCCCGCACCCGCATCGCGAGATCGGTGCGCAGCCCGCCGTACGACCCCAGCGGCAGCCCGGCCGCCCGGGCGAGATCCGTCTCCGGCTCCACGCCCATGCCGAGGACCACCACGTCCGCCGGATACTCGGCGTCCTCCGTCGCCACCGCGCGGACCCGGCCGTCCCCACCCGTGAGGATCCCGGTGACGGCCGACGAGCCGACCGTCGTGATGCCCAGGCCGTCCAGCGCCTTGTGCACCAGCCGGCCCATGTCCGGATCCAGGGTCGACATCGGCTGCTCGCCCCGGTTCAGGACGGTCACCTCGTAACCCCTCTTCAGCAGCGCCTCGGCCATCTCCACGCCGATGTAGCCCGCCCCCACGACCACCGCCCGCCGGCCCTTCGCGAGCTCCAGCGAGTCGAGCAGCGCCTGCCCGTCGTCCAGGGTCTGCACCCCGTGCACGCCCGGAGCGTCGATACCCGGCAGAGGCGGCCGCACGGGACGGGCCCCGGTCGCGATCACCAGCTTGTCGAAGCCCGTCCACGCCTGGGCGCCCGACTCCAGGTCCCGGGTCCGCACGCGCTGCCCGGGCACGTCCACTTCCGTCACCTCGGTCCGCATCCGCAGATCGATGTCCCGTGCCCGGTGCTCCTCGGGGGTGCGCGCGATCAGCTCGTCGCGCTCGTCGACGTCACCGCCGACCCAGTACGGGATGCCGCAGGCCGAGAAGGAGGCGAAACGGCCGCGCTCGAAAGCGACGATCTCCAGCTCCCCGGGACCCCGCAGCCTGCGTGCCTGCGACGCGGCGGACATGCCCGCCGCGTCTCCACCGATGACCACCAGTCGTTCGCTCATACGAACACGCTACGTCGGGGCGGTCGTTCAGTCCTCCCGCTGCGCCGAGGGAGCGTCAGATCCCGGCGCCTGGGCCGCCGGCGCCCCGGCCTGCGGGTCCTGCCGGTACGCCCGCGGCCGCCAGGGCTCCCGGCGGCCACGGCGGGGCAGCCGCGGCCTGACCAGCCACCGCCACACCGCGTACAGGGCCGCCCCCAACGCCAGCCACGGCGCCAGCGCCGCCAGCACCACGCCGACCCAGGCCAGCGCCGTCACCAACGCGCTCCAGCCACCGGCGAGCGCGTCGAGGAAGCCCGGACGGTCGTCGTCCCGCTCCGCTCGTTCCGTCTCCTTCTCGGTGAGTTCGAGGGTGATCGTCGCCAGTGTCGTACGGTCCTTCAGCGAGGCCTGCTGGGCAAGCAGCGACTCCAGATCGGCCTGACGGCGGCTCAGCTCCCCTTCCAGGGTGACCACATCGCTCAGTCCGGTCGCCCGGTCCATCAGCTTGCGCACCCGCTCCACGCTGGCCCGCTGGGTGGCGATCCGGCTCTCGACGTCGACCACCTGCTCGGTGACGTCCTTCGCGTCCGCCGTGCGGGAGAGCAGCCTTCCGGTGCCCGCCAGCTCGCGCAGGACCGACTCGTACCGCTCCTGCGGCACCCGCAGGACCACCCGTGAGGCCACGTGCGTGCCGTCGACCCGCTCGGTCGACTCGTTGGAGACATGGCCACCCGCGGCCTCGGTGACCCGCCGGGCCGTCGCCAGCGCCTCTTCCGCGTCCCCGACCTCCACGGACAGCTCGGCGGTGCGGACGATGTGCTGCCGGGGCACGGCGGCGGGCTTCTCGGCCGCCGGCCCCTGGCCCTGGTCCCGCTCCTCGCCCGACGCGGGGGCCCGGTCGGCGGCGCCCTCGGGCCCCGGCGCCGCCTTGGCGTCGCTCAGGCTCCTCTTCGAGCCGGCGTCGTCCGACGCTCCGCAGCCGGCCAGTGCCAGAGAAGCCGTCAGCAGCGCCACGGCCGCTCTTCGCGCTCCACGCATGTGGGTCCCCCCGGAGGTGGTGACGAATGTTGCCCGTTTGACGTACCGGACGGGGCGCGGGTTGCCCCCGTGCGATAGCGAAGCGGTCACGTTCCGGCCTCGGAACGGGGCACGCGGCCGGTTTGAGAGAGTGGACCCATGAACGCGGACACCACGGGCAGGTCGCTGGGGCACGTCGTCGTCGTGGGGGGCGGTATCGCCGGACTCGCCGCCGCCCACCGCCTGGTCACGGCCGGCCTGCGGGTCACCCTCCTCGAAGGCGGCGACCGGCTCGGCGGCAAGCTGCTCGCCGGGGAGATCGCCGGCGCCCCCGTCGACCTCGGCGCCGAGTCGCTGCTCGCGCGCCGCCCCGAGGCGGTCGCCCTCGCGCGGGCCGTCGGTCTCGGCGACCGGCTCCAGGCGCCGGCCACCACCACCGCGTCCGTCTGGTCCCGCGGCCGGCTGGTCCCCATGCCCAAGGGCCATGTGATGGGCGTTCCGGCGGACGGCGCGTCGGTCCGCGGACTGCTGTCCGAGGAGGGCGTGCGGCGGGTCGGACAGGACCGCGACCTGCCCGCCACCGAGATCGGCGACGACATCGCCATCGGCGCGTACGTCGCCGAACGGATGGGCCACGAGGTCGTCGACCGGCTGGTCGAGCCGCTCCTCGGCGGCGTCTACGCCGGTGACGCCTACCGCATCTCGATGCGGGCCGCCGTCCCCAAGCTCTTCGACGCCGCCCGCGCCCACCCCACGCTCACCGCCGCCGTCCGGGCCGTGCAGCGGGCGGGCGCCGCCACCCCCTCCGACGCGGCCGGCGCCGGGACGGGCCTCGGCGGCTCCGCCTTCATGGGCATCCGGGGCGGCATCGGCAGTCTGCCCGGCGCGGTGGCCGACGCGATCCGCGCCGCGGGCGGCGAGATCCTGACCCACGCCCCGGTGACGGAGCTGCGCCGCGTCCCGGCGGGGGAGGGCGGAGCGTACGACGCCTCCACCGCCGCGGGCCTGGCCGCCGCCACCGTGGCCGGCGCCGCCGTGGCCTCCGCCTCCGCCACCGCGCGGCTCGCCGCCGCCACCGACGCCCGGGGCACCCGGTGGCGGATCGTCGCGGGCGGCCGCGTCCTCCACGCCGACGGCGTCGTCCTCGCCACCCCCGCCCGGCCCACCGCCGCACTGCTCGCCGAGGAGGCGCCGGCCGCCGCCGCGGAGCTCGACACCGTCGAGTACGCCTCGATGGCCCTGGTCACCCTCGCCTTCCGGCGTTCCGACGTCCAGGGCCTGCCCGGCTCCGGATTCCTCGTGCCGCCCGTCGACGGCCACACCATCAAGGCGTCCACCTTCTCCAGCCAGAAGTGGCAGTGGGTCGCCGACGCCGCGCCCGACCTCTTCGTGCTGCGCACCTCCGTCGGCCGCTACGGCGAGGAGGAGCAGGTCCACCGAGACGACACCGACCTCGTCGCGGCGTCGGCGAAGGACCTGGCCGCCGCCACCGGTCTCGCCGCCCGGCCCGTCGCCACCACCGTCACCCGCTGGATCGGCGGCCTGCCCCAGTACCCCGTCGGTCATCTCGCCCGCGTCGCCCGCGTCCGCGAGGCCGTCACCGGCCTTCCCGGACTGCGCCTCGCCGGAGCCGCCTACGACGGCGTCGGCGTCCCCGCCTGCATCGCCTCCGCCCACCGCGCCGCCGACGAGATCGCCGCGGAGATCACCGACGAGATCATCGCCACGTCGGAAACGGCGGACCCTGGTGCGGGGCACTGCCCGTGACGGGCGAGAATAGGCGTATGAGTGCGCCCGAAAAGATCCCGAACGCCGGTAAGAAGGCGAAGGACCTCAACGAGGTCATCCGCTACACCCTGTGGTCCGTGTTCAAGCTGCGCGACGTCCTGCCCGAGAACCGCGCCGGTTACGCGGACGAGGTCCAGGAGCTCTTCGACCAGCTCG
This sequence comes from Streptomyces sp. NPDC003027, assembly GCF_053591435.1. Lineage (NCBI taxonomy): Bacteria > Bacillati > Actinomycetota > Actinomycetes > Kitasatosporales > Streptomycetaceae > Streptomyces > Streptomyces sp. NPDC003027. The sequence goes on along the minus strand of NZ_JBSFTU010000004.1, from coordinate 98,018 downwards.
CCGCCAAGGACATCACCGTCCGCGGCACGTACGACCTCTCCGGTCTGCGCGCCGACGCCGACGTGATGATCTGGTGGCACGCCGAGACGAGCGACGAGCTCCAGGAGGCGTACAACCTCTTCCGCCGCACCAAGCTGGGCCGCGCCCTGGAGCCGGTCTGGTCGAACATGGCGCTGCACCGCCCCGCCGAGTTCAACAAGTCGCACATCCCGGCCTTCCTGGCCGACGAGACGCCCCGCGACTACGTGAGCGTCTACCCCTTCGTCCGCTCCTACGACTGGTACCTGCTGCCGGACGAGGACCGCCGCCGGATGCTCGCGGACCACGGCAAGATGGCCCGCGGCTTCCCCGACGTCCGCGCCAACACGGTCGCCTCGTTCTCGCTCGGCGACTACGAGTGGCTGCTGGCGTTCGAGGCCGACGAGCTGTACCGGATCGTCGACCTCATGCGTCACCTGCGCGGCTCCGAGGCGCGGATGCACGTCCGCGAGGAGGTCCCGTTCTACACCGGCCGGCGCAAGAGCGTCGCCGAGCTGGTGGCGGGCCTGGCCTGACGGCCCGGCCCGCCGCGGGGAGCGTCCGGCTCCGATCAGCCGGACAGCCCCTGACGACCTGGTGACATCCCGGCGCCCAGCCGGGCCGTCACCCCCCGATCCGGAAGATCAGACGGTGCGCGGAACTCCGCCCGCCGCTCCAGCGACACCGGGTCCGGCTCCGGGTGCGGCGCGCACGACGCGCGCCGCACCGGCGTCTTCCCCGGCACCGCCCCGGTGAGCAGATACCTCTCCAGATGGCCGTTCACGCAGGCGTTCGGCCCGCCGCCGATGCCGTGCGTACCGGCGTCCCGCTCGGTCACCAGCGCCGACCCCCACAGCCTGCGCTGGAGCTCCAGCGCCCCCTCGTACGGCGTGGCCGCGTCCCGCTCGGCGGCCAGGATGAGCACCGGCGGCAGCACCCCCGCCCCCGTCCGCACGTCCAGCGGCTTCTGCCGCGGCGTCTTCCAGTACGCGCAGGGCAGGTTCGTCCAGACGTTGTCCCAGGTCTCGAACGGGGCCAGCTTCGCCAGCCGGGTGTTGTCCCGGTCCCAGACGGCGAAGTCCTCCGGCCAGGGCGCGTCGTTGCACTCCACCGCCGTGTACACGGCGCTTCCGTTGCCCGGGTCCCCGCCGCCCTGCCCCGACGGCTCCTGTGCCGGGGCGGCCTGTTCGATCAGCGGCTTCGGATCGCCCTTCAGATAGCGCGAGAGCGCGGCGGCCCGCGGCGCCCAGAAGCCGTCGTCGTACCCCGTCCCGAGCATCGCCGCGTGCAGCTGTCCCGGCCCCACCTTCCCGCCCGCCGGCCGCGCCGCGAGTTCGGCGCGCGCCTTCTCGTAGTTCCGGTTCACCTCGTCCGCCGTCGTGCCCAGGCCGTACACCTTGTCGTGCTTGGCGACCCAGGTGCGGAAGTCGGCCCAGCGGCGCTCGAAGGCGAGCGACTGGTCGAGGTTGTTGACGTACCAGATCTGCCGCGGATCGGGATGGACCGGCGCGTCGAACACCATCCGCCGCACCCGCTGCGGGAAGAGCGTCGCGTACAGGGCGCCGAAGTACGTGCCGTAGGAAGCGCCCATGTACGTCAGTTTCGGCTGGCCGAGCGCCGCGCGCAGCACCTCCAGGTCGCGGGCGTTGTTGAGCGAGTGGTAGTGCCGCAGCCCCGCGCCGGTGCGGGTCGCACAGCCCAGGGCGTAGGTCTTCGCACGGGCGATCCGCTCCTGCTTGAAGACCTCGGACGGCTCGGTGGGCGCGGGGGAGGGGCCCTTGGCGCGGTCGGCCGGATCCTGGCAGGACACCGGGGCGGAGCTGCCCGTCACACCGCGCGGGGCGTAGCCGACCAGGTCGTACGCGGCGGAGATCCGTTTCCACGCGGGCAGCTTCGCGACCAGCGGGAAGAACGTCGAGGACGCCCCGGGGCCGCCGGGATTGAAGACGAGCGCGCCCTGGCGGTCGGTGGCCGGGCCCGTGGCCTCGGTCCGGCTGACCGTGAGCCCGATCCGGGTGCCGTCCGGGTCGGCGTAGTCGAGCGGGACCCGGACGGTCCCGCACCGGACCGACGGGGGCAGCTTCTCGGCCGCCGGGCACGCGCCGAAGCGGATGCCCTCGGCGGCGGCTCTGCGGGCCGCCGCCAGGGTGCCCAGGGTCTCGGCGGGCGGAGTGTCCAGGGCCCCGGCCGGCGCGACGGCCAGGGACGTGAGGACCAGCGAACCGAGGGCTCCGTACAGCGCGAGCGATCTCATCGGCCCTACCCTTCGTACGCGCGGACAAGCGGGGACGAAGGGATCGTTGGCGGGCGGGGACGGGAAGTAAAGGACCGTCGGCCGGTGTCGGGGGCACATGCCCCCGACGCGCCCCCCGCGCGGTCCGGGCGCGGGTGCCGTTCAGCCGCTGGAACTCGATCCGCCGCAGCTCGAACCACTGCTGCTCGAACAGGAGCTCCCGCCGGAGCTGGAGCCGGAGCCGCCACCACTGGAACCGCCGCAGCTGGAACCTCCCCCTTCGCCGGAGCAGGACCCACCGGAGCAGCCGCCCCCGCCTCCCCCGCCCCCGCCCGCACCGCAGCCTCCGCCGCCGCTCTCGCCGCCGGCAGCGGCCGCGCACCACACCGTGACCAGCGCCGCCGAGTCGGAGCCGTGCGCGGGGATCCCACTGCCGCTCCGCGCCCGGGGGCCGTGGATGCGTGCCGCCGTCAGCAGCTGCTCCCGCAGCATCGGGTCCGGCACGGCGCGCAGCCCGTGCAGGGCCACCAGATGACCGGCGTCGGCGAGATGACCGTACGACCGACCGTACGAGGCGACGGCGCGGCGGCCGGCCGGGGTGACCCGGGCGGAGGCGATCGAACCGCACACCACGGCCGTGATCCCCGCCGCGAGCAGAGCGGGCAGCACCATGAGGATGAACGGGACCGGGAAGTCGTGGCCCTCCACGTTCGTGAGCTGGACGAACGTCAGGATGAACGAGACGGGCAGCAGCGCGAAGCAGGTGATGCCCACGGCGGCGCTCCAGCGGACGGCGGAACGGCGCACGGCGGGCGGCACGAGCAGCCCGCGCGCCGCCAGGCCGTCGCCGATCTCCTGGACGGCGGGGTGCCGCATCGCGACCAGGCGCAGGTGGTGCAGGGCGCCGTGCGGAGCGGCCGCGTGCTCCTGGAGGACGGCGCGCTCGACGTGGTCGTGGACGGTGGGACGCAGAACGGAGACGATGCCCGGTCCGCCGATGACGATCCGGCCGTCCGTCCGGAGCGCGGTGAGGGCGGCGTCGACGACCCTGGCCGGACCTCCGTTGAGGAAGGCCGCCTCATGGCGGTCGACGACCGGGATGCCGGGGCCGGTGCGGGTGCGGGTGCGGGACGCCTTGACGATCAGGAGGACCACGGCGGCGGCAGCGGCCACGTAGAACAGTACGGCGAGTGCGTTCATGTCCCGCTCACCTCCTGACGAGCACGGCGCGGGCGGCCCTGGCCAGGCGGGTCGCCCGGCCCGGCGGGCGGGAACCGGAGCGGTCCTGCCACCAGCGGGTGAGGCGACGGCGCGCCTCCGGGTCCTCGGGGCGGCCGGCGACGAGCAGGTGCTCGACGAAGTCGAGCGCGTCGCGGCGGTAACCGCCGGTCATGGGCCGGGATCTGGCGTACGCCAGGAACACCGGGCGGTAGCCGTCACCGAGGATCTCGGGGAGCTCGGGGGCCACCTTGGCGACCACCTCGGCGCGCTTGGCCGCGAGCGCCCGGCCCTGCACGCCGAGCCGCCGGATGTCGAACCCTTCGGGCGCGGGTGTCCCGGCGACCAGTGCCGACAACAGCGCGGCCTCCGCGACCGCCACCCGCCCCCGGGCACCGTCACGCGCCGCGTGGGGGTTCTGCTCCGGTGCGGGCGGTGCGACCGTCACCGGGGCGGCCGGCGGCTTCGGCATCGGGCCGCCGGAGGCCCGCGCGCCCGCGCCGATGAGCAGCGGGCGCTCATCGCGGGGCGCCGGGTCCACGGCGGCTCCTCGGCCGGACGCCGCCGCCTCCGCAGCGGCGTCGCGACCGGGCGTTCCCGGCTCCGGCGCGGCGGCTCCGCCACCGGGCGCCGTCTCCGCGGCGGCTCCGCGACGGGCCGCTCCCCTCTCCGCCGCGGCCAGCGTCGTGCGGATCGCCGTGAGTTCCGCCGCCAGTTCCTCCTCGGGCGGGAAGTGGTCGTCGCGCTCCAGCAGGACCCCCGGCGGGGAGATCCGGGAGGCCAGGTCGGCCAGGACGGCGAGGACCGCGGGCGGGACCGGGTGGGCGTGGGTGTCGTGCCAGACGCCGTCGCGCTCCACACCGCCCGCGACATGGACGTACGCGATCGCCTCGACCGGGAGTTCGGAGAGGGCCTTCGACGGGTCCTCGCCACGGTTGACGTGGTTGGTGTGGAGGTTGGCGACGTCGATCAGGAGCCGTACCCCCGTACGCTCCACCAGCTCCGTGAGGAACTGCCCCTCCGTCAGCTCCTCGCCCGGCCAGGAGATCAGCGCCGCGATGTTCTCCAGCGCGAGCGGCACCGGCAGCGCGTCCTGGGCGATCCGGACGTTCTCGCAGAGCACGTCGAGCGCGTCCCAGGTGCGGGGCACCGGCAGCAGGTGCCCGGCCTCCAGCAGCGGGGTCGCCGTGAGCGGGCCCCCGGCCCGTACGAACGCGATGTGCTCCGTCACCAGCGGCGCCCCCAGCGCCGTCGCCTTCGCCGCCAGCTCCGCGAGCCGCCCCGCGTCCGGCCGGTCCGCGCCGCCGAGCCCCAGCGAGACCCCGTGCGGGACGACCGTGACCCCGCGCGAGCGCAGCCGCGCCAGCGAGTCCGGGAGGTGTCCGGCGCAGAGGTTCTCCGCGACGACCTCCACCCAGTCGAGGCCGGGCAGTGCCTCCACCGCCCCCGCGATCTCCGGCCGCCAGCCGATGCCGATGCCGAGTTCCGTCATGTCCCCCTCCTTCAGTCCCTCACGTGATGGCCCCGCCGGATCCGTTCGAATCCGGCCGGGGGGACGTTCAGAGGTTGATTTGAGCTTCCCGACGGACCGCCCCCTAGGAGTGCGGGGTGACGATCCCCGCCTCCGGCACCGGGCGAGAGGTGAACGACTGGTCCGTCCCCGACGGGCGGGCCGGCGAGGGGACCGCCGGGGCCGGCACGACTCCCGGGCCGGTCGGGCTCGCCGTCTTCCGGCCCGCCGCCTCGTTCGCCAGCGCGTCGAAGTCGACCATCCCGGTGGCCTCCAGCATGGTGATGTGGTCGAGCACCGTCTGGTTCGCGTCGCTCGCCAACTGCCGTATCAGGGCGTTGCGCGTGGTGTGCCGGACCTCCGCGATCAGCGCGAACACCTTGCCGTGCGCGTTGCGCAGCAGGTTCGCGAACTTCCGCTCGTACTCCTCGCCGCGCGCGGCGGTCAGCTCCCGCAGCCAGGCCTGCTGCTGCTCGGTGGGCTGGTTGGGCAGCTCCACGCCCAGCTTCGCCGCCACGTCCCGGGCCCGCCGGTCCAGATCCGTGTGACCGACGACCAGATGGTCGCCGCAGTCCACGATGGCCTGGCTGGGGGCGCGTTCGATGGCCTGCTGGCCGGCCGGGAGCTCCCACAGGCCGGCGAGCCGCACCTTGACCAGCAGGTCCCGGTCCGTGGCGGAGAGCGGCCCCCACTGGGTGGCCACGGTGGAGGCGTTGAGATTGGCCTGGCCGGTGCCGGAGCGATCGGCGTAGGACCAGACAGGGAAGGCGAGGGCGCCGACCGTCGCGACCAGCGCCGCGATGATGAGTACCGTTCCGTTGACGCGTAGCGGCAAGGTGTCTCCCGAGCGTGCGTGCGGTGTCACCGCAGACTGAACCGTCAACCAGGCGGCTCTTCAACCCGCTTGGCGATATCGGGAGATACGCGGGGCGGGACGGGCGTGTTCAGTCCGGGACGGAACCGGGCATCTGCCCGACGCCTGGCGGAGCGCTCTTCAGCGGGTGGGGGCGACGGGTGACCGCTCCACGTAGCGGGCGAGCGTGTCGCGGGTGCGTCGGAGGTCGTCGATGTGCTCGTCCATGGCCGTCATCTGCCTCTGGAGGATGGCCCGCAGGTCGGCGCACCAGTCGAACTCGGGTGCGTCCTGCGCCTCACCCCGGACGCATGGCAGCACGGAACGGATCACCTCGGTGGACAGGCCCGCGTCCAGCAAGGCGCGCACGTGCCGCACGGTGACGACCGCGTCCTCGTCGTAGTCCCGGTAGCCGTTCGACTCGCGCCCGGCTTCCAGGAGGCCCTGCGCCTCGTAGTACCGCAACAACCGCGCCTTGACCCCGGTGCGCCGGGACAACTCGCCGATCAGCATCGTGTCCCGCCGTTCGTGCCCGAGCTTCGCATCGTGACCTTCACCTCTTGACCTTCGCCTCTTGACCTTCACATCGGTGTCAAGCCCTAACGTCGTCCCACCGAACGGGCATTCCTCACGGGTGTCCGACTCATGACCGACCGATGCTGAGGTGACGCAGGTGTCCTTCGTGGTGCAACGTAACGGCCTGACGGCGACCGCCGAGGAGCTGACGCCCCTCGCCTTCGCGGGCTATGCCCACTTCACCGCCCTGCAGGTCCGGGACGGCCGGGTCCGGGGGCTCGACCTCCACCTGGAACGGCTGCGATCCGCCTCCCTGGAGATGTTCGGGCGGGCACTGCCCGACGACCGGGTCCGTTCCCACCTGCGGGCGGCGTTGCGGGCCGGTCCGCCCGACCTCTCGCTGATCGCCACGGTGTACTCCCCGGCCGGCGAGTTCACCGTGGCCGGACCCGAGGTGGAGCCCGAGCTGCTGGTCCGTACGGGGCCCGCGGCGACCGGCCCCGAGGGCCCGCTCTCCCTGGCGGCGGTCGCGTACGAACGGGAACTGCCCGCCGTGAAGCATGTCGGCGAGGTGGCCAAGACGTACCGCCTCCGCCAGGCTGTCGAACAGGGCTGGGACGACGCGGCCTTCATCGACCGGCAGGGGCGGCTGAGCGAGGCCACGATCTGGAACCTGGCCTTCTGGGACGGCGACAGCGTGGTGTGGCCCGCCGCCGAGATGCTGACGGGTACCACGATGGGGATCGTCCGTCGCCAACTGGAACGCCTCGGTGTCCCCCAGCGCACCCGGGAGATCTCCCTCGACGACCTGCCCGCGCTGGCCGGAGCGGTCGTGATGAACTCCTGGACCCCCGGTGTCCCGGTCCACCGCATCGGCTCGGTCCCCCTGCCGGACGCCCCCCTCTTCCTGGAGCAGCTGCACCGGGCCTATGCGGCGGAACCCTCCGTGCCGCTGTGACGGTCCGGGCGGGCGCGCGGCGGGCGGGGGCCCGCCCCCTCGTCAAGAGGGCGGTAGCGATCGCTGCCCTCGGCCACGACCGTTTCCCCGGGGGCGATCTCCGTGAACCCGGCGTCCCGCACCACCGGCAGTCCGCTCGTGACCAGCTCGCCCCAGCGCGCCGGGTCCGCCGTCCGGACGGCCAGCGGGAAGCCCGCCTCCCGCCACGCCTTGCGGTCGGGTTCCGTCATCGCCCACCAGAGCAGCTGCGCGCCGTGCCCGGCCTGCGCCATCGTCTTGCCCGCCGACATCTCGACCCCGGGATTGAGCCACAGCCGCGCCGCCCCCGGCGGTGCCGCGCCGGGTTCGGCGGGGTCCTCCAGGTGGGTGCCCGAGACCTGGAGCCTGGCCAGCTCCTTGGGCCAGCCGTCCAGCGGGACCGGCGGGAACACCCGTACCTCTGCGGTGTCACCGCGCACGGTGATGCCCGGCAGCGCACCCGCGCGCCGCCACTCCGCGCCGCGCGCCCGGCGCACGACCTTGCGGATCCGGGCGTCCTGCCAGTCGTTCATGGCCCGCGCCCACTCCCCGTCGCCGTTCGCGCGTTCGTCGGCGAGGATCGCGAGGACCGCGCGGGCGGCCGTCTCCAGCGCGTCGGTACGGGCGGGGGGCTCGTCCCGCTCGATCCGGACGACGAGGGGGAGGACGAACTGGGGCTTGTCGTCCCGGGGATCGGTCTCTTTGCTGCTCACCCGGCAAGTCTGCCACTGCCGACGGAAAGCGATTCTTGTAGGAATGGGAGGTTCCGGGTCAGGATGCACCCCATGAAGAGCGATCTTTTCTCCGCCGAACACCTCGCCGAGGCCGCGACGTCGCCGGGGATGACCCTGCAGAACGCCAAGTCCGTCAAGTACGCGGTCGACGGGGAGATGCACGCACGGCAGGGGGCGATGATCGCCTTCCGCGGCGACCTGCAGTTCGAGCGCAAGGGCCAGGGCATCGGCGGCATGCTGAAGCGCGCCGTCACGGGCGAGGGCCTGGCGCTGATGGCCGTCCGCGGCCAGGGCGAGGCGTGGTTCGCGCACGAGGCGCAGAACTGCTTCATCGTCGAGATCGAGCAGAACGACGCGCTCACCGTGAACGGCCGCAACGTACTCTGCTTCGACTCGACCCTCTCGTACGAGATCAAGACCGTGAAGGGCGCCGGCATGACCGGAGGCGGCCTCTTCAACAGCGTCTTCTCCGGGTACGGCAAGATCGCCCTGGTCTGCGACGGCACCCCGATCGTCATCCCGGTCAGCGCGCGGACACCGGTCTTCGTCGACACCGACGCCGTCGTCGGCTGGAGCGAACAGCTGCACACCTCACTGCACCGCTCGCAGTCCTTCGGCTCGATGATGCGCGGCGGCTCGGGCGAGGCGGTCCAGCTCAAACTGGAGGGCGAGGGCTTCGTCATCGTCCGGCCGAGCGAGCTGACCCCGCAGAAGGCGTCGGCGAGCTGAAGCCGCCGGAACCCCTGACGCTGGAGCGCGTGGGGCGCCGTTACGGCTTGCGCGGACCGTGGGTCCTGCGCGGGGTGGACCTCACGCTGCCCGCCGGCGCCCTCGTCCGGATCACCGGCACCAACGGCACCGGCAAGTCGACGCTGCTGCGCCTGATCGCGGGCATCGACGCCCCCTCGGAGGGCCGGATTCGGGGACGGCCGCCGCGCACGGCGTACGTCCCCGAACGCTTCCCGGCCGCCCTGCCGTTCACCGCGCGCGGCTATCTCGTCCACCTCGGGCGCGTCCAGGGGCTCGGCCGGGCGCAGGCGGCGGCGAGGGCGGGGGAGTGGCTGGACCGGTTCACGGCGGGAGGCTTCGCGGACACCCCGCTCGCCGAACTCTCCAAGGGCACCAGCCAGAAGGTCGCCGTCGCCCAGGCACTGCTCGCGGAGCCGGGGGTGCTCGTCCTGGACGAGGCGTGGACCGGCCTGGACGCGGGGGCCCGGCGGGAACTCGACCACGCGGTCCGCGCCCGCGTCGCGGCCGGTGGGACGGTGGTCTTCGTCGACCACGACCCGCGCCGGCTCGCGGGGGAGGCCGACGCGGTCCACGCGGTGGAGGCGGGCGCGGTACGCCGGGCCGCCCAGGACGGGGAACCGCGGCGCGGACCGGCGCGGGGTTCCGTGCCGGGGGCGGTGCCCGGTTCCACGCCGGTGCCCGGCCTCGTTCCCGCGCCCGACTCCACGTCGGTGTCCCACCCGGGGCCGGTGCCGTGCTCCGGGCCGGGAGCGGCCGACGGCGAGCCGAGCCGGGTGCGGATCGTGGCCTCCGGCGGCGGAACGCTGCCCGAGGGGCTCCCGGGGGCGCCCGCGTACGCCCCCGGGCCCGACGCCACCACCGTCCTCACCGTCGACGCGGCGCACTCCGACGCGCTGCTCCGTGAGCTGCTGACCGCCCGCCCGGCCTGGCACATCCACCAGCTCAGTACCGAAGGCGTACGGGTATGACCGCACTGCTCCGCTACCACACCGCCCTGCTTCTGCGGTCCCAGCGCTGGCTCGCGCCCTTCCTCCTCTACGCCGCGTACCTCGCTGTGGGCGTCCGCGCGGGGGAGCCCGTGCTCGGCACCCTCGGCTACGCGACCGCCGGGCTGCTCCCCGTGACCGCGTGGGTCGTACGGATCTGCCTCGGCCAGGAGCCGGCCGCGGCCCGGAGCGTGGTGGCGGCCGCAGCGGGCCGGGAGCGGGCGCATCTCGCGGCGGTGCTGGCCGGCCTGGGGTGCGCGGCGCTCGTCGGCACGGTCGCCGCCCTCGGGGTGACCGCGATCAGCGACCTGCGCCGGGTCGACCCGTTCGCCGCCGGTGCCGCCGGGCTCCTCGCGACGGCCGTCTGCGTCCTGACCGGCACGGCCGTGGGCACCCTCTCCGCCCGGCCGTTCCTGTCCGCCCGTGGCCCTTCCCTCGCGGCCCTCGTCCTCGGCTCCCTGCTCGCCCTGGTGGCCGGCGGCTCCCCGGCGAAGGCCGTCATGACGGGCCTGGTCACCGGCGACCGCACCGCGACCGTCCCGCTGCCCTGGTTCGCCCTGGCCGGTGCCCTGCTGGTGGCGGCCGGTGCCGTGGCCCTGGCGTGCCGGACCACGGCCTGGCGGGAGTGAGTACCCTCGAAGACATGGACGCAAGGGACGCTGGGGACGTGAACACCCCTCACCGCGAGCCCACGAGCCACGCGACGGCGCCGGCCGCGGACACGGCGGCCGACGAGCCGTACGCCATGTGCGTGCTGTGCGGGGAGCCGACCGAGTACCCCGAGTCGACGAAGGGCATCACCCTCTGCCCGGTCTGCGAATGGCGCGAGGCGGAACGCACCGCCTGCTCCGGCTAGGGTCGGCGCCGTCACGGGCCGGAGCGAACGAGGCTCGTGATCCACGCGCCCAGGGGCGCGCGGCGGGTCCGGCCGTGGCGGACGACGCCCTCACCAGGGTCGTCGACGGCGCCGTGTCACGAGGCCGCGGCGTAACAGTGGACGGCGACCAGCTGGGACGGGCTCCAGCGTTGCTCGACCGTGGCCAGCCGTTCCCAGCCCAGCCGCTCGTACAGGGCGGCCGCGGCGGTATCGGACGCCACGACGTCGAGCACCGGGTGCAGGCCACGCCTCCGTGCCTCCTCCACGGCGCGGCCGATCAGCAGGGCGCCGATCCCGTGCCCCCTGGCCCGCGGGGCGACGAACAGCCGGCTGACCACCGCGGTCCGCTCCTCGCCCGTCCCGTTCCGCTCGCTCCACAGGCCGGGGGCCATGTCTCCTCGGCCGCTGCGGGACAAGCCGACATGGCCGACGACAGGGCCGCCGAGTCCGGCGACCCAGGCCCCCAGCAGGGAAGCGGGGGACAGCCACCCATCAGGCTGGTCCGGCCAGTTCACCGGGTAACCGTCATGGTGGTGGACCTCCGCGAGCACCCTCACACACTCCGCGAGGTCGTCGCCGGTCCTCCGTCGGACGCAGCCGGCCGGCCGCTCCCCAGCAGCCCCGAAGCTCTCGATGTTCACTCCGGCAGGGAAGCACAGGCTCCGGAGGGTCCACCAGTCACTTTCCCCACAGGCCCCGGCCCGCGGGCTCCCGCCTCGGGGTGTCAGGGGGTGGCCATCAGCTCGGAGACCTTGACGAAGCGGTAGCCCCTGGCCCGCAGCTCGGGGACGATCCGGCGGATCGCCTGTTCCGTGACGGGCGCCGCGCTGCGGGTGCAGTGCATGACCACGAGCGAGCCGGGCTTCACCCCGTCCAGGACCTGCCGGGCGACGGCGTCGCCGTCCTTGGCGAACGCGTCGCCGCTGACCACGTCCCACTGCACCGCCGTGACCCGGGCGGGTGCCAGGGCGTGCAGCGCCTCGTCGTCGTAGCAGCCGCCGGGAAAGCGGAAGTACGGCACGACATTGCGCGCCCCGGCCTTGCGGAAGGCGTCGAAGGCCCGCCGTACGTCGGCGGCCATGTCCTTCTTCGGCACCGTCGGAAGGCCGTAGCAGGGGGAGGCGAAGGAGTAGTGGCTGTAGGAGTGGTTGGCGATCTCGAATCGGGGGTCGTTGCCGATCGAGCGCGCCTGGTCGGGGTACTCCTCCGCCCAGCGGCCCGTCATGAAGACGGTGGAGTCGACCCCGAGCCGGCGCAGCGTCTCGATCAGCGCCGGGTTGTCGAACCGCTCCCCGGCGGCCGCGCGCGCTCCCTGGTCGGCCGTCATGTCGGCGTCGAAGGTGAGCGCCACGACCTTCTCCCGGCCCGTGGTCCGGTGCGTGTACACGGGTGTGAGCCCACCGGGCCCCGGCGCCATGGTGGGCGGCGCCTTGCGCACGGTCGCCGGCCCGGGGGCGGCGGAGGCGGAGGCCGTCGCCCGTGCGGTGGTGCCGGAGGTGGGAGTCGCCGTGCCGGCCGTACCCCCGCCGCAGCCGACGAGAACGGCACCCAATAGAGCAAGCGCCGACATTCTTCGTACAGAAATGGTCACTCAGGGAAATTAACTGATTATTCGGCAAACAACCGCTTCCGGCACTCGGAGGCGTCGAAGTCGCCCGTCGGGGCGGATGGTCCCCGGGTGGGGGCCGGGGCCATCCACCCCACTCCCTCAGCGGGTCAGCGCCATGGTCCGGTCACCGCGAACGTCGTGCCGGGGGTGTAGCAGTTGAGGTACATGGTCCGCCGGTCGGGGGAGAACGTGACGCCCGCGAACTCGCCCCACTCCGGGGCCTGCGGAGTGCCGATGTTCCGCGCGTTGCGGGCCACGGCGTACACCTCGCCGCGCCGGGTCACGCCGTAGACGTGCTGGGCGCCGTCGCCGTCCTCGCAGACCATCAGCCCGCCGCTGGGCGCCAGGCAGATGTTGTCCGGGGACTCGCCGGGCAGCTGGATGTCCGTGCTCGGCCCGAAGACGACGACCAGCGTGAGCCGGCGGTGGTCCGGCTCGTACTTCCACACCTGGCCGAAGTGGGTCGCCGCCGAGCCGTCCTTGGTGCGGGCGAAGCTGGAGACGAAGTACACCGAGCGTCCGCCCCAGTAGCAGCCCTCCAGCTTCTGCGCGTGCGTGATCCCCTTGGGGCCGAAGTCCTGGAGGCGGATGGGGGTCTCGGCCGCCTGCGGGTCAGGTACGGGGACCCACTCGACGCCGTCGAAGCTCGCGCCCGTCTCCTGGATCACGGAGAGGTCCGGGACTCCGGGGACGCGCATGGCCTCCAGCGCTCCGCCGGCGCGCAGCGAGCCGGTGCCGCCCAGCGGCTTGCGGGGGAGGAAGCGGTAGAAGAGCCCGAAGGGATGCTGGAAGGCGTCCTCCGTCTCGTACACGATCCCGCTGCGCGGATCGACGGCGATCGCCTCGTGCTGGAAACGGCCCATCGCGGTGAGGGGTACGGCTCCGGTGCGGTGGGGGTTCGCGCCGTCGACCTCGAAGATGAAGCCGTGGTCCTTGGTGTAGCCGTTGGTGCCGGCCTTGTCCTCGGTCTCCTCGCAGGTGAGCCAGGTGCCCCACGGGGTCGGCCCGCCCGCGCAGTTGACCGCGGTGCCGGCGATGGCGACGTACTCGTCGCGGACGTCGTCGCGGCCGTCGAGCTCCAGCGCCGTACAGCCGCCCTTGGCCGCGGGGTCGTAGGTCAGGCCCTCGACGGTCGGGACGCCGATGCGGCCGGTGGCCCGGTTCTCGTGGTTGCGGACGAGGTACACGCGACCGCGCCGGCCGGCGAAGGCGCCCATGCCGTCGTGGTTGCTGGGGACGAGCCCCTGCTCCGAGCGGAGCCGGTCGCCCTCCCGGGACAGGACCTTGTAGCGGAAGCCCCGGGGAAGATCGAGGAGCCCGGCCGGGTCGGGGACGAGGGGGCCGTAACCGGTCGTGTCGCCGGCGGCCGTGGCGCTGCCGGCGAAGAGTTCGGAGAGGGCGCCGGCGAAGGCTATGCCGGCGACGGACGCGCCGGTGCGGGAAAGTATCTGACGTCGTGTTGCGGACAGCTCTACGGACAGCTCTGGGGACATGAGGCGACCACTGCTTCCCGTTGGCGGACAGGATGTGACGTGGCACACGTGACGTGTGACCCGCATGTGTGTATCACGCACTGTGGTGACACGTGAACCATGCGGGCCACAACGGCCTCAAGTGACGAACGGCCAGACGTTGTTCAGCGGTCGGACCGTTCCCGCCGTGAGACGAGCTCGACGGTCGGACGAGCTCGACGGTCGGACGAGCTCGGCGGTCGGACGAGTCCGACGGTCAGACGAGTTCGGCGGTCAGCGTGATCGTCGTTCCCGTGAGCGCCTGGCTGACGGGGCAGTTCTTCTTGGCCTCCTCGGCCAGGGCCTTGAACTCGTCCGCGTCCAGGCCGGAGACCTCGCCGCGCACCGTCAGGTGGATGCCGGTGATGCCCTCGCCGGGCTGGAACGTGACGTCGGCCTTGGTCTCCAGCCGGGTCGGAGCGTTGCCGGCCTTGGCCAGGCCGTTGGAGAACGCCATGTTGAAGCAGGCGGAATGCGCGGCGGCGATCAGCTCCTCGGGGCTGGTCCTGCCGTTCGCCGCCTCGTCGGTGCGAGCCGGCCAGGACACCGGGTACGAGCCGAGGCCGGAGGAGTCGAGCGTGACGACCCCGCTGCCCTTGAGGAGGTCGCCCTCCCAGACGGCGTGCGCGGAACGGGTTGCGGCCATGGTGAATCCCTTTCGATCGGGTATGGACCCCAACCTACTGCCCCACCAGACCCTTTGCGTCGCGGGCGAGCGCGGTGAGCCGGGAGATCGCCCGGAAGTACTTCTTCCGGTACCCGCCCTTCAGCATCTCTTCACTGAACAGCCGGTCGAAGGGCAGCCCGGAGGCGAGCACCGGGACCTCCCGGTCGTACAGCCGGTCGGCGAGGACCACCAGCCGCAGCGCCGTCGACTGGTCCGGGACGGGGGACACGTCGGTGAGGCAGACCGCGCTCAGGCCGTCGGTGAGGGCGCCGTACCGGCTGGGGTGGACCTTGGCCAGGTGGTCGAGGAGGTGCGGGAAGTCGTCGAGCGAGGCGCCGGGGGTCGCGTACGCCGCCTTCGCCACCTGCTCGTCGGAGAACGGGGCGGGCGCCTCGGGCAGCCCGCGGTGGCGGTAGTCCTCACCGTCGATCCGCAGCGGCCGGAAGTGGGCGGACAGGCCCTGGATCTCGCGCAGGAAGTCGGCGGCGGCGAACCGGCCCTCGCCCAGCTTGCCCGGCAGCGTGTTGGAGGTGGCGGCCAGCGCCACACCCTCCTCGACGAGCCTGCTGAGCAGGGAGGAGACGAGAACGGTGTCGCCCGGGTCGTCCAGCTCGAATTCGTCGATGCACAGCAGCCGGTGCCCGCTGAGGGTCTTCACGGTCTGCTGGAAGCCGAGCGCGCCGACCAGGTTGGTCAGCTCCACGAAGGTGCCGAAGGCCTTGAGGGCGGGCTCGGCGGGAGTGGCGTGCCAGAGGGAGGCGAGCAGGTGGGTCTTGCCGACGCCGTAGCCGCCGTCCAGATAGACACCGCGCGGCCCGGCGGGGGCGGCGTTCCTCGGCGTCCTCGAGAACCAGCGGCCGAGGACCGGACGCTTGCCGGAGCCGCTGGCGTGGGCGCCGCCGAGCCCCTCGGCGAAGGAGCTCAGGGCCTTGACGGCGTCGGTCTGGCTCGGCTGGTTCGGGTCGGGGATGTACGTGTCGAAGCGCACGGAGTCGAACCGCGGCGGCGGCACCATCTCCGCGACGAGACGGTCGGCGGGGACATGCGGCTCTCGGGAGCAGAGCGAGAGCGGGGCCGCTTCGGTGGAAGCCGCTTCGGGGAGGGCAGGGGTCGACACAGTTCCCCACTGTAAGCGCCGTGTCAGACTGCGAGGATGCGACGCCTGTTCCCTGTGACGGACATGACAGCAGCCGATGCCACGGCCGGGGACCGGGAGTGGTCCCTCGACGAGCTCGCCGACGCCTATGCGTACCCCGAGGGCGACGGCGTGTGGCTGCGGGCCAACATGGTCTCCTCCCTCGACGGCGCCGGCCAGCACGACGGCCGGTCCCAGCCCCTCTCCTCCGACAGCGACATGCGGATCTTCGGGACGCTCCGCGGACTGGCCGACGTGGTGGTCGTGGGGGCGGAGACGGTACGTCTGGAGGGGTACCGCCCCGCCCGGGCCCGGGCGGCCTTCGCCGAGCGCCGCGCCGCCGCCGGGCAGGGGCCCGCGCCGGTGATCGCCGTGGTCACCGCCTCCCTGAACCTCGACTTCTCACTGCCGCTGTTCACCGAGCCGCTGGTACCGACCCTGATCCTGACCGGGGCGGCCGCCGCGCCCGAGCGGGTGAGCGCCGCCGGGACGGCGGGCGCGGAGGTGGTGATCGCGGGCGACGGGCCCGGGGTGGACCCGGCCCGCGCCGTGGCCGCGCTCGCCGAGCGCGGCCTGCGGCGGCAGCTGACCGAAGGAGGGCCGCGGCTGCTGGGCCAGTTCGTGGCGGCGGACGTGCTCGACGAGCTGTGTCTGACGGTCTCGCCGACGATGACGGCCGGGGACGCGCAGCGGATCGCGGGAGGCCCCTCGGTGGCCGTCCCCAAGCGCTTCGCCCTGGCGTCGTTGCTGGAGGAGGCCGGGTTCCTCTTCACCCGCTACCGTCGGATCTGACACGTACCGGAATTTGCCGTTCCGGTTAGCTTCCGCTGGGCACACTTACTCTCGCAGACCCCGTGCGGGCACGGGGAAGGATGGTTTCCGCAGAAGGGCTCCTGAGGTGTTCACAAGCGTTTTGATGATCGAGAAGCCCCTGACGTCCGTCGACGTGGAATTCGTCACCACCCTGCACGGCGACGAGGGGGTGTCCTTCATCGTGCTGATGCAGCCGCGCGGTGACCAGGCCGATGTCCTGCTGCGTGCCATCGACGACGTCGCCCTGGGCGACCTGAAGGAAGCCGCCCGCGAGGCGGACGAACCGGAGGGGAAGGCGGCCAGGCCCCTCGCGGAGCGGGCGCTGGAGCACTCCCTCCAGGCGCTTCGGAACGCCGGCTGCGAGGCGGTCGGCCAAGTGGTGGAGGACCATCCGATCGACAAGATGAAGGCCGTGGTGGAGGAATCGAACGCGGACGAGGTGATCGTGCTGACGGCCCCGCACTACGTGGAGGAGTTCTTCCACCGGGACTGGGCCTCCCGGGCGCGCCACAAGGTCGGCGTACCGGTCCTCAAGCTCTTCGCGCACAGCGAGGAGCCGGAGGAGGAGTGACCGGGCCCGCGGTGGGCCGCGCCACGGTGGACGCCAGGAGTGACCGGGCCCGCGGTGAGCCGCGCCATGGTGGACGCCAGGAGTGACGGGGCTCGCGGTGGGCTGCCCCGCGCGGGGCGCCCGGGAGTGACCCTCTCCGTGCAGGCCGCCCCGGCCAGCGCGCCCGCCTAGTGCGGGGCGCCCGGGGCGGCCCACGCGAGCCACTAGGCTGGGCACCTCCTGTACGCCGCACTCCGGGGAGAGATCCGCATGGCATCCGCCATCCCTGCCGCCGCCGTCCCTGCCACCATGGAGCGGCCGCACTTCATCGGCATCGGCGGTGCCGGAATGTCGGGCATCGCGAAGATCCTCGCCCAGCGCGGCGCGAAGGTCGCCGGCAGCGACGCCAAGGAGTCCGCGACCGCCGAGGCGCTGCGCGCGCTGGGCGTCACCGTCCATATCGGGCACGCCGCCGCCCACCTCGCAGACGACGCCTCCGCCGTCGTCGTCTCCAGCGCCATCCGCGCCGACAACCCCGAACTGGTCCGCGCCGCCGAGCTCGGCATCCCCGTCGTCCACCGCTCCGACGCCCTCGCCTCCCTCATGGACGGCCTGCGCGCGATCGCGGTCGCCGGTACGCACGGCAAGACCACGACCACCTCGATGCTGGCCGTCGCCCTGACCGAGCTGGGTCTTGACCCCTCGTACGCCATCGGCGGCGACCTCGCGGGCCCCGGCACCAACGCGCGCCACGGCGCGGGCGAGGTCTTCGTCGCCGAGGCCGACGAGAGCGACCGCAGCTTCCAGAAGTACGACCCCGAGGTCGCCATCGTCCTCAACGTCGAGCTGGACCACCACGCGAACTACGCGTCGATGGACGAGATCTACGAGTCCTTCGAGGCGTTCACCGCCAAGATCCGCCCCGGCGGCACCCTGGTCGTCGGCGAGCACTCCGGCGCCCGCGAACTGGCCGCCCGGGTCGCGGGCCGCGCGGGCCTGAACGTGGTCACGGTCGGCGAAGCCGAGGGTTCCGACGCCTGGATCCGCTCGATCACCCCGCACGGCATGACCAGCGAGGTCGTCGTCGTCCTCGACGGCACCGAGCACACCTTCACCGTCTCGGTCCCCGGCCGCCACTACGCCCACAACGCCGCCGCGGCCCTCGCCGCCGGCGCCCGCGTCAGCATCGACCCCGCCGAGCTGGCGCAGGCCCTCACCGCGTACACCGGTGTCGGCCGCCGCCTCCAGCTCAAGGGCGAGGCGGCGGGCGTCCAGGTCATCGACTCGTACGCGCACCACCCCACCGAGATGACCGCCGACCTGGAGGCCATGCGTGGCGCCGCCGGGGGCCGGCGCCTGCTGGTGGTCTTCCAGCCGCACCTCTTCTCCCGCACCCAGGAGCTGGGCAAGGAGATGGGCGACGCCCTGGCCCTCGCCGACGCCTCGGTCGTCCTCGACATCTACCCGGCCCGCGAGGACCCGATCCCCGGCATCACGAGCGACCTGATCATCACAGCGGCTCGCGCGGCGGGCGCCGATGTGACGGCCGTCCACGACAAGGGAGCCGTCCCGGACGTGATCGCGGGAATGGCCAAGCCCGGCGATCTCGTTCTGACCATGGGTGCGGGAGACGTCACGGACCTGGGCCCGCGGATCCTGGACCACCTGTCGAGCTGAGGAGCGAGTGATGTCGTACGACGTCGAGAAGCCGGACGAGCAGTGGCGCGCGGAGCTGACCCCGGCGGAGTACCAGGTACTGCGCCAGGCCGGCACGGAGCCGGCCTTCCGGGGTGAGTACACCGACACCACGACCAAGGGCGTCTACTCCTGCCGGGCGTGCGGCGCGGAGCTCTTCACCTCGACGGAGAAGTTCGAGTCCCACTGCGGATGGCCGTCCTTCTACGACCCCAAGGACTCCGACGCCGTCGAACTGATCGAGGACCGGTCCCACGGCATGGTCCGCACCGAGGTCCGCTGCGCCCGCTGCGGCTCGCACCTCGGCCACGTCTTCGAGGGCGAGGGCTACCCGACCCCGACGGACCAGCGCTACTGCATCAACTCGATCTCGCTGCGCCTGACACCGACCGAGGACTGACCTCGGGCGGTGGCCGCGCCGCCGTCAGAGCGCGGGGGCGAGAAGCGTCAGGCGCAGGATCGCGGCGCAGGCCAGGGCTGCGGGGATCGCGAACCACCATCTCCGCAGCCACTCGGCTTTCACGAACCACAGCGTCAGCCTCGGAGAGGGCGTCGGCGAGGCTCTTGCTCTCGCCGAGGCGCTTGACGTAGAGATCGCGGGCCTCACTCTGCCATTCCACCTTCGCCGCCTTGCGGAAGGCGTCGTCCGTGGACTCGATCAGCGTGTGGAGGCGGCGGAACTCCATGGCGTTGCGGTCGATGAGATGAGGGTTGGCGTCTTCGAGGAACGCGACGTCGGCGCGATAGGCCATCGCCGGTCACCTGTCCTTGGCGGGGACGTAGCGTCCGTGGTCGAGCAGGGAGTTCATACGGCCCTGGATGTCCTGATCGACCTTGGTGTAGTCGTTGCCCGAGGACTTGAGCCTGGTGGACAGGCTCGCGAGCAGTGCGACCATGTCGTTGTACTGATCCTTGGCGAACCGGGCGAAGGTGTCGACGTTCGCGGCGACATCGGCGTGGGCGCGAGGCACACGGGCCTGCGTCGCGTTCTCGCCGTCCATGCGGCCCTCGTAGAGCAGCCCCGCGATCTCCATCAGCAGATGCGAACTTCCGTTGATGGAAGCGGCGTTCGCGGAGAACCCCTCCCCGTTCGCCCCCGCCCCGCCGCCCCCATGGTCGCCGCCCCCGGGTGCCTTGTTGAGCCGCATCGGTGCGGAATTCAGCTTGGCTGCGGAAGCAGCTTTGAGCTGCCCCCATTCCTCGTCGAATGACACGTGTCCGTCTCCCCCGTGAGCGGCCTGGCGTCGCTGGCGCACCGCTGTGCGCCCTCTCCACGGTGCCACAAGCCCGACCCCGCAAGGGAGTTGACTCCGTGCGGGGGTCGGA
Source organism: Streptomyces sp. NPDC003027 (assembly GCF_053591435.1). Lineage (NCBI taxonomy): Bacteria > Bacillati > Actinomycetota > Actinomycetes > Kitasatosporales > Streptomycetaceae > Streptomyces > Streptomyces sp. NPDC003027. Next base: position 78,041 of record NZ_JBSFTU010000004.1, on the reverse strand, counting down.
GGGAGCCGAAGGGTCAGACCCGGGAGGCGTACGTGACGAAGTCGCCCCAGGCGGTGGGGGAGAGGGCGAGCTGGGGGCCCTCGGTGCGCTTGGAGTCGCGGACGTGGACCGTGGTGGGGCAGGTGGCGACCTCGACGCAATCGCCGCTGCCGCCGCTGCTGTAGCTGGACTTGTGCCAGGAGAGGGCGACTTCGACGCAGTCGCCGCTACCGCTGCTGCTGTAGCTGCTCTTGAACCAGGCCAGTTCTGTGGTGCTCATACCGCTCCTCGCATCTGCCGCAACAGGCTCAGGGAGTCTTCCAGCGTAAGAGCCTGTGAGCGCATCCTGGCATACCGTGTCTGGAGGATGCTGACGACTTTGCTGTCGGCGATGAACTGGCCGCTCTCCTGTCCCTCGCAGTAGGCGAACCACCTGTTGTCCGGGGTCTCCAGGAGCTGCATGGGCCCGTCGAGGCCCGCGTGGTGGCCCCGCGCCTTCGGCATGATCTGGATCTCGACGTTGCGGTGGGCGTCGAGTTCGAGGATGTGGTCGAGTTGCAGCCGCATGGTCTCCGCCCCGCCCGTCGGGCGTTCCAGCACATGCTGCTCCACGATGAAGCTGTACGCCGTGTTCGGCCGCTCCGTCAGCAGCCGTTTCCGTTCGAGCCGGGCCGCCAGCTGCGCCTCGATCTGGTCGTCCCCGAGCGGTGGGCGCTGCTCCCTGAACAGTTCCCGCGCGTACGCCTCCGTCTGCAGCAGCCCCGGGACCAGCCGGTTCTCGTACGTGTAGAGGTTCAGCGCGTCCAGCTCCAGCCGCGCCCAGTGGCGGAACCAGCTCGCGATGCCCGGCTGCCGGGAGACGTGCTTCGCCGCCGCCCGGATCACCCCGAACGCGTCGAGCGCCTCCTCCGCCCGGTCCACGAAGTCCGCCGGCGGGAACCGCCGGCCCTGTTCGATCGAGGCCACCGTCGGTACCGAGTACCGCACCAGTGGCGCGAAGTCCTCCTGCGTGATGCGGGCCCGTTTGCGGAAGGTCTTGACCACCTCTCCGAACGTCTTCAAGCTGTCCGATGTCTCCGGCTCTCCGCCGCCCGGAATCCCGTCCGTCATCCCGTACACCTCCCGTGCCCCGCACCCCAACCCGCCCATGGTCACGGCCCGTTACGGATACTGTCCACCCTCCGAACCCGTACGCTCACCCAGCGTACGGGTTTCTGACCTGGCAACCCGCCCGGCCAGGCGCCACATTGGGCCCATGACGTCCCCCCTGACCCGGGAAGAACCCGTCACCGTACGTGTGTTCACCCAGCGCTTCAGCTCCACTCCGCGCGGCGCCCGACTCGCCCGGCATCTCGCGCTGCACCAGCTCGACCGCTGGGGCGTTCCCCACGGCTCGACCGCCTCCGACACCGTCGCGCTGCTCGTCGCCGAGCTCGCCGCCAACGCCGTCACGCACGGCCGCGTGCCCGGGCGCGACTTCGAGCTGACGCTCTCGTACACGCCCGGGACGCTTCTCCGGGTCGATGTCGCCGACACCCGAACAGAGTGCCGTCCGCCGGGGCCCGGCGCGCCCGTCGTGGCACGGCCCCTCGACGACTCGGGGCGCGGGCTGCTGATCGTCGAAGCGCTGGCCTCGCGCTGGGCGGTGCTCGATCGCGTACCCGTCGGGAAGACCGTGCGGGCGGAGCTGGACCTTCGGGCGCCGGTGGCCGACTGAGCGGGTCCCGGCGGTTGTCCTACAAGCGGCGACCGGTGGGAAGATGCCCCGCATGGACGCCCAGCAGCTCGCCGAGCTCACCGACCGCGCGCGGCGGCTCGCCGTGCCCGGGGGCGGCGGATCCTGGGGATCGCGGGGCCGCCCGGGGCCGGGAAGTCCACGCTGGCCGCGCGGCTCGTCGCCCGGCTCGACGGGCTCGCCGTGCTCGTTCCGATGGACGGGTTCCATCTGGCCCAGGGGGAGCTCGACCGGCTGGGCCGCGCCGAGCGGAAGGGGGCACCGGACACCTTCGACGCCGCCGGGTACGCGGCCCTCCTCGCCCGCCTGAAAGCCCCCGAGCCCGGCACGACCGTCTACGCCCCCGCCTTCGACCGGGCCCTGGAAGAGCCCGTCGCCGGGGCGGTACCGGTCGCCCCCGACGTACCCCTCGTCGTCACGGAGGGGAACTACCTGCTGCACGACGAAGGGGCGTGGGCCTCCGTCCTGCCGCTCCTCGACGAAGCCTGGTTCCTGGACCTGGACGACCGGCGGCGGGTGACCCGGCTCGTCGAGCGCCATGTCCGTTTCGGGAAGGACCGGGACCACGCCGAGCGCTGGGTCCGTGACTCCGACGAGGCCAACGCCCGGCTCGTGGCCCGGGGCCGTGACCGCGCCCACCTCGTCGTGCGGATGACCTAACGCGCCCTGACCGTCGCCCTGACCGTCGCCCTGTCCGTCACGTCGTCCGTCGCCTTGTCCGCCGCCGCCCGCGCCAGGGCCCGCACGATCGGGTGCGGGCGCGTCCCGTCCCCGGCCAGCTCCGGCTGGAAGAGCGTGGCCATGAAGAAAGGGTGCCCGGGCAGCTCGGCGATCCTGACCTGCCCGTCCTCGTCCTCGCCCGTGAACCGCAGGCCATGCTCCCGCAGCGCCTCCAGATGGCGGCCGTCCGGGCCGTAGGCGCAGTGGTACCGCTCCGTCGTCCGTTCGGCACCGAGCACCGACTCGGCCAGCGAGCCCGGCGCGACCCGCACCGCCCCTTCGTGCCCGACCAGCGAACAGGCCAGCGGGGCGATCAGCAGATCGTCCGCGTCCGCGCCCGGGTCGTTCTCCGCGTGCGCGAGGCGGCCCAGACCGCAGACGTCGCGGGCGAACTCGAGGAGCGCGTGCTGGAACCCGCCGCAGGTGCCGAGGAACGGGATCCCGTCCTCACGCGCGGTGCGGATCGCCGCCAGCGCTCCCTCCTCGCTCACGTACGGGCTCCCCGGCAGCACCCACACCGCGTCGAAACCCTTCACCGCGCCGGGCGCCGTCGCGTCCTCGGTCGGGATCCAGTACGCGTCGAGGACCAGGCCGTCACGCTCCGCCAGCGCGTCGAGCAGCGCCGGGACACGGACATGGGACATCACATGAGGGGAACGGTCGCCGACCAGGGCGACCCGAGGGGTCTTCGTCATGCCCACCATGCTGCGCGGGCCCGGTCCTTCACGTCCAACGATGATTCGCGCACTCCCCATCGTGAACACTTATGGCCATGGACCCGCACCTCCTGCGTACGTACGTCACCGTCGCCCGGCTCGCCTCCTTCTCCGAGGCCGCCCGCGCACTCGGCTACACCCAGTCCGCCGTCTCCCAGCACATCGCCGCCCTGGAGAACGACCTCGGCGTGCCGCTCCTCGGCCGCCGCCCCGTCCTCCCCACCCCGGCCGGCGAACGGCTCCTCGAACACGCCACGTCCCTCCTCCTGCGGATCGACGCCGCCCGCGCCGATCTCACGCGGTTCACCGAGGCGCCCCGCCAGGAGCTGACCCTCGCAGCCTCCCCGCTCGCCCTGCGTCCGCGTACCCTCGCCGCCCTGCCCGCCGCGGGCGTGACCCTGCGGATCCTGCCCCGGGACGCGGTCCCGGCCGCCGTCGCCACCGGCGAGGCCGATCTCGGCCTGGCCGACGGACTCGCCGCCCCCAGCGACCCGTTGCGGCTCCCGGACGTCGCCCCGCTCACCGCCGTGCGGGTGGGCGAGGAGCCGCTCGCCGTCCTCCTGCCCGACGACCACCCCTTTGCCCGACGCACCGGACTGCGCCTCGCCGACCTCGCCGACGCCCGCTGGCTCGACGCCCCCGACTCCGGGTTCCCCCTCGACCGGTTGCGCGCCGCGCACGGCGGACCCGCCGGCCAGGGCTTCCGTACCGCGCTGCGTCAGGAGGGAACCGACGTCCGCACCCTCGCCGGCCTCGCCGCCGCCGGGCACGGCCTGACCCTGCTGCCCGCCTCCGCCGCCCACGGGCACCCCGGCACCGTCGCCGTGCCCCTGACCGCTCCCCGGCTCGTCCACCGCACCGAACTCCTCCACACCCGCACCCAACCGGACGGCCCGGCCGCCGAGTTGGCCCGCCGACTGCCCGCCTGATCGACAAGACACCCCCTAGGCTTGACCGGACGGCAACCGACCGCACGGAACGGCAACGGCAACGGAAGGCGGCGCACGTGGGTTTGTTCCGGCGAGGGCCCAGGCGGGACGGCGACGACGCCCCCAGGGACCCCGAGTTCACGTACTTCTCCGAGCGCGAGGCCGCCCTCTTCCGCGGCCAGGTCCGCGAGGCGTTCGCGGAGCTCGGGCTCGAAGTCGCCGTCTACGCCGACCTGGTGAGCGACGACAGCGGACGGCAGTTCGGGCTCGGCAACCTGGCGGCCGTCTGCCACAACGACCGGCGCGGGCCGCGCGCCTGGCCGGAGATCGTCCGCCGCCACGTCAGTCTCGTCCTGCGCACCTTGGACGGCCCCTCCGCGCTCGACACCCTCCTGCCCGAGCAGATCCGCGCCCAGCTCTACCCCCGGGTGGTCAGCGGAGAGGGCATCGACCCCGCGAGCTTCGGCTACGCCAGGACCGTCGCGCCGGGACTGTACGAGGTCCTCGCCCTCGACCTGCCCGAAAGCGTCATGATGCTCACCGACCAGGCCCTGGAGCCACTGGGCGACCTCCAGCACCTGCGCGACCGGGCGATGGGCAATCTGCGCGGACTGCCCGTCGAGGCGCACGAGACGGTACGGGACGCCGACGGCATGTGCTTCGAGGTGCTCCTCGGCGACTCCTTCTACACCGCGAGCCGCGTCCTCGACCTGGACGCGGTCGTCCAGCGCGTCACCGGCCGGCCGCTGACCGAGCACGGTGCCCTGGTCGCCATGCCGTTCCGCCACCAGCTCGCCTTCCACCCGATCCGCGACACCACGATCGTCGCCGCGCTCGGCGCGATGGCCTCCTTCGCCGCCTCCGGGTACGAGGACACCCCCGGTGCCATCAGCCCGTACGTCTTCTGGTGGCGCGGCGGCACGCTCACGCAGCTCAGCGAACGGGACGGGGACGGCGGCGACCTGCGCATCGTCGTCGGCGACGACTTCCAGGAGCTCCTGGAACAGCTCATCACCCAAGGCCCCGGCCCGGGCCAGGACAGGTGCTGAACGGTCGCGTCCGCTCGGAGCGCCGGGCAGGATGCTGTACGTCGAGGAGGAGCCCCATGTCCGTCACCGCGCCACCCGCCCCCTTCACCGCCGACGACTACCGCGCCCGGATGACCCGCGCCGCCGACGCGGCGGCCGACGCCGGACTCGCCGGCATCCTCGTCGCCCCGGGCCCGGACATGGTCCATCTGACCGGCTACCGGCCGACCGCGAGCACCGAACGGCTCACCGTCCTGGTCCTGGCCGCCGGCCGGGACCCCGTGCTCGTGGTGCCGACCCTGGAAGCGCCCGACGCCGCCAAGGCCCCGGGCGCCCCGGCGCTGACGCTCCGGGACTGGACCGACGGCAAGGACCCGTACGCCGTCACCGCTCCCCTCCTCGACGCCGAAGGCCGCTTCGCGGTCAGCGACAACGCCTGGGCCATGCACCTCCTCGGTCTCCAGCAGGCGCTGCCCTCCACCTCGTACGTCGCGCTCACCGAAGCGCTGCCGATGCTGCGGGCCGTCAAGGACGCCCGCGAACTGGAGCGGATCGCGGCCGCCGGCGCCGCCGCCGACCAGGCGTACGAAGAGATCCTCACCGTCCGCTTCGCCGGGCGCCGCGAGACCGACGTCGCCGCCGACCTCGCCGCGCTCCTCCTGCGGTTCGGCCACTCCCAGGTCGACTTCACCGTCGTCGGCTCCGGGCCCAACGGTGCCGACCCGCACCACGAGGCGGGGGAGCGGGTCATCGAGCGCGGCGACATGGTGGTCCTCGACTTCGGCGGCCTCAAGCACGGCTACGGCTCCGACACCACCCGTACGGTGCACGTCGGCGAACCGACCGCCGAGGAGCGGCGCGTCCACGACCTCGTCCGCGCGGCGCAGCAGGCCGGTTTCGAGGCCGTCCGGCCGGGCGTGGCCTGCCAGGAGGTGGACCGCGCGGCGCGCAGGGTGATCGCGGACGCGGGCTACGGCGAGTACTTCATCCACCGCACCGGCCACGGCATCGGCGTCACCACCCACGAGCCGCCGTACATGATCGAGGGCGAGGAGCGGCCGATCCTCCCCGGCATGTGCTTCTCCATCGAGCCGGGCGTCTATCTCCCGGGCCGCTTCGGCGTCCGTATCGAGGACATCGTGACGGCCACGGAGGAGGGCTCGGGGCGGCGCTTCAACAACACCTCGCGCGAGATGGCGATCGTGGAGTAGCGGCCGCGAGGCCGGTGACGCGACCCGCCGACGGGCCGCGTACGCACGGCCCGGCTCAGCCGTCGCTGAGGATCACCGCGGACTCCGCCGGCAGCCGCAGCGCCCCGTCCCGCCCCGGCGCCTCGACCGGCTCCCAGGCCGCGACGACCCGGTCGCGGCCGTTCGACCCGAGCGGGATCTCCGCCGGCTCCTTGCCCAGGTTGACCGCGACGCGCAGCACCCCGCGGCGGAACGCCAGCCAGCGGGCGTCCTCGTCGAAGGCCACCCGCACCGCCGCCAGATCGGGGTCGGTGAGGTCGGGCAGGGTGCGGCGGAGCGCGATCAGCTCGCGGTGCCAGGCGAGGATCCGGTTGTGCGGGGCCCGTTCGCGTTCCGAGCGGTCCAGGACCGACCGGTCCCGGGTCGCCGGATCCTGCGGGTCGGGGATGTCCTCCTCCGCCCAGCCGTGTTCCGCGAACTCCCGCCGCCGCCCGCGGCGTACCGCCTCGGCCAGCTCCGGATCGGTGTGATCGGTGAAGTACTGCCAGGGGCTGCTCGCGCCCCACTCCTCGCCCATGAAGAGCATGGGCACCGAGGGGCCGGTGAGGACCAGAGCCGCCGCACAGGCCAGCAGGCCGGGGGAGAGCGTCGCCGAGAGCCGGTCGCCGGTCGCCCGGTTGCCGATCTGGTCATGGGTCTGGGCGTAGCCGAGGAAGCGGTGGGCGGGCGTGCGGGCCCGGTCCACCGGCCGCCCGTGGCAGCGGCCCCGGAAACTCGAGTACGTACCGTCGTGGAAGAAGACGCGGGTGAGGGTCTTGGCGAGCGCGGCCAGCGGGGCGCGCGCGAAGTCGGCGTAGTAGCCCTGGGACTCCCCGGTCAGCGCCGTGTGCAGGGCGTGGTGGAAGTCGTCGTTCCACTGGGCGTGGACGCCGATGCCGCCCATGGTGCGCGGCGTGGTGGTGCGCGGATCGGCGAGGTCCGACTCGGCGATCAGGAAGTGCTGGCGGCCCTGCTCCCGTGCCAGCTCGTCCACGGCCTCCGACAGCTCCTCCAGGAACGTCAGCGCCCGGGTGTCCGCAAGGGCGTGCACGGCGTCGAGGCGGAGGCCGTCGATCCGGTAGTCCCGCAGCCAGGCCAGCGCGCTGCCGAGGAGATACGCGCGGACCTCGTCCGAGCCCGGCGCGTCCAGGTTCACGGCGGCGCCCCACGGCGTGTGGTGGGTGTCCGTGAAGTACGGCCCGAACGACGGCAGATGGTTGCCCGACGGGCCGAGATGGTTGTGGACCACGTCCAGGACCACACCCATCCCGAGCCCGTGCGCCGTGTCGACGAAGCGCTTGAGCGCCGCCGGTCCGCCGTACGGCTCGTGCACCGCCCACGGGGAGACGCCGTCGTACCCCCATCCCCACTTCCCCGGGAAGGGACACAGCGGCATCAGCTCCACATGGGTGATGCCGAGCCCCGCCAGCTCCCCGAGCCGCTCCGCCGCCGCGTCCAGGGTTCCGTCGCGGGTGAAGGTCCCGACGTGCAGCTCGTACAGGACTCCGGCGCGCAGCCGCAGGCGCGGAGGTTCGTTGAACCAGACGAACGCGTCGTGGTCGACGACCGCGCTGAGGCCGTCCGGTCCGTCGGGCTGGCGGCGGGAGCGCGGGTCGGGCAGCACCGGCCCGCCGTCGAGGGAGTAGCCGTAGCGGTCGCCGTCGGCGGCCGGTGCCACCCCCGTCCACCAGCCGGCCCGCTCGGCATCCCGCTCCAGCGGGTGCTCGGCGCCGTTCAGCTCCAGCGTCACCCGGTCACGGGCCTGTGGAGCCCACACCTCGAACAGCACTGGCCGATCCCCTCGTCGACGGACCAACGACTACCGGGACCATCCTGGCAGTCAGGAGTCGGTGGCGCCCGGCGCGTCCCACACGAAATTGATCGCCCGCTCGAAGGTGATGTAACCCGCCCGGGCGAACGCGTTCGCCATCGGGACGTTGGCCAGGTCCGTCGCCGCCCGGATACGCGGCACGTTCTCACCGGCCAGGATGCGGGTGCCCTCGCCCAGGATGTCGTCGATGTAGCCCTTGCCGCGGTGCGCGGGGAGCACACCGATGTAGGCGATGGTGTGGTGGTAGTTGTTCCGCGCCGCGATCACGAAGCCGACCGGCTCACCGGTCTGCGGAAGCCGGGCGACCCGCCACCACCCGCGGGGCGAGGTGTAGTGCGGGAACTCCTCGTCGTAGTGCTTCTCCGCCGCCTCGCGGGCCGAGAGGCCGGACGCCAGATCGGCCTGACCGTGGGCGTCGAGCGTTCCCTCCAGCACGGGGGTCATCAGCGCCACGAGGTCCTCGCGGTCCTTCACCGGACGGAACTCCAGGCGCCCCTTCGGCTCCGGTACGGGGGTCCCGGGCCGCCACTCCAGACGCAGCCGCTCGACCAGCGGCCGGGCTCCGGCGCGCTCCAGGACGCCGAACAGCGTTTCGAGCCGGTCGCGGGTCTCGGGGACCTCGTGCCAGTCCGGCGGCAGGAACCGGCCGTACTCGGGGCGCGGCGCGCCCGCCGGCACGACGGCCGCGGTCGCCGTCTCGAGCAGCCGCAGGCCGATGTCGGAGCGTTCCTCGGCGGGCAGCTCGGGATCGAGGTCGAAGAAGTCGAGGGCGAGCGGCTCGCCGCCCTCCTTCTTCGTCCACCAGGCGATCCTGGCCAGGACCCGGTCGCCGCGCAGGGCCACCCACATCCAGCCGGGTATGCGGCGGCCGGTGGCCAGGTCGTCCTCGAGTTCGTGGTCGAGGACGTAGCTGAGACGGCAGAACAGCTCCAGCTCCTCCGGCCCGGAGAGCGGGCGCACGGTCACGCCGTCGGTGGTGCGAGAAGGCGTGTGAGGAGTGGTGTGAGAAGCGGCGTGAGAAGACGCGGTCACGTCTGGTTTCCCCCTGGGAGTCGAGTGCGGGGACCGTAGCAGCGATCTCGGTGAGGGCGGTACGGCTTTGTCGTGCGGGACCGTTCTGGACACCTCGGGGCCCTCGGCCCGACAATCACGATGTGACGTCACCTTTCGAGTTCTCCACGCACTCCGCTCGGCTCTCCGACGCCGAGCGGGACCGTGCGCTGGTGCTGCTCCGGGAGGGTGCCGCGCAGGGCCGGCTCTCGCACGACACCTTCCTGTTCCGGATGGAGCGGGCGCTCGCCGCCCGCCGGCCCGACGAACTCGCCCTGCTGACCGCCGATCTGCGGACCGAGTCCACCTGGACCCGGCGTGTGGTGGGCGCGGTCGAGAAGATGTCCGCGTTCACGGCCAAGGTCGGGCGGGCCTGGCAGGCCGAGCGGCTGCCGAAGCTGCTGCTGCCCGCGCCCGGCCCGCACCCGCTGCGGATCGGCCGCGACCCGGCGAACGGCCTGAGGCTCAGCCACGAGACGGTCTCCCGACTGCACGCCGAACTCTCCCTCCAGGGCGGCCTCTGGGTGCTGCGCGACCTCGGTTCGACCAACGGCACGACCGTCAACGGGCGCCGGGTGACCGGAGCCGTGGTGGTCCGGGCCGGCGACCTGGTCGAGTTCGGCCAGATGTCGTTCCGGCTCTCCCTGCGCTGAACCCCCGGCGCTGCTCGGGGCGTTCCCCTACGGGTGGGGGTAACCCCCCTGCGGTGCGAATCCCGGTCCTGCTCGCCCGTGCCCGCCTTCGCGGGCGCGGTCGGCCGGGCACGGGAGGTGCCCCCACGCCTGCGTTGGCCGAAAGCCCAAGTAGCTCCGCTACGAGGGCTTCCGGCCGCCTTGCGATCGCACGCACCGGACGCCGCGGACCCCGCCCTCCGGGCGGACGGCGATACTTTCCGGACACTCCCTAGGGGGTTCCCCAGCCCAGGTCGACGGCGGTGCGGGCCCCGAGGCCGCCGGTTGCCGTGCCGGGGTAGAGGTGGGCGGTGCCGTCGTTCAGGATGGCCATGAGGTCGGGTAGGCCGTCGTCGGTGAGGTCGCCGGTGCCGGTCATGGCCTGGACGCCGCCCCAGCCGGTCGAGAGCTGGGCGCGGGGGCCGAGGCCGGTGTCGGTGCCGGGGTAGAGCCACAACTGGCCGTCGCTGTCGACCGCGAGGACGTCGGGTCGGCCGTCGGTGTTCAGGTCGCCGGCCCCTGTCAGGAGGCGGATGGTGTTCCAGCCCGTGCCGATCTGCCGGCGTGTGCCGAGGCCGCCGGGCTTGCCGGGGTAGAGGTGGGCGGTGCCGTCCTTCCAGACGGCCATGAGGTCGGGCAGGCCGTCGCCGGTGAGGTCGCCGGTGCCGGTCATGGCGCGCACATCACCCCAGCCGGTCGAGAGCTGGACGCGGGGGCCGAGCCCGCCCTCGGTGCCGGGGTACAGCCACAACTGGCCGCCGCTGTCGACCGCGAGCATGTCAGGTCGGGCGTCGGCGTTCAGGTCCCCGATGGCCGACAGCAGCGGCATCGAATCCCAGCCCGTCCCGATCGACGTGCGGATGCCGAGGGCGCTCACCGCACCGGGGTAGAGCCACAACTTCCCGTTCCCGTCGACCGCGAGGACGTCGGGACGGCCGTCGGTGTTCAGGTCGCCGGCCCCTGTCAGGAGGCGCGTCGTGTTCCAGCCGGTTCCGATCTGCCGGCGTGTGCCGAGGCCGCCGGTTGCCGTGCCGGGGTAGAGGTGGGCGGTGCCGTCGTTCAGGATGGCCATGAGGTCGGGCCGGCCGTCGTCGGTGAGGTCGCCGGTGCCGGTCATGGCCTGGACGCCGCCCCAGCCGGTCGAGAGCTGGGCGCGCGCGCCGAGGCCGGTGTCGGTGCCGGGGTAGAGCCACAACTGGCCGTCGCTGTCGACCGCGAGGACGTCGGGTCGGCCGTCGGTGTTCAGGTCGCCGGCCCCTGTCAGGAGGCGGATGGTGTTCCAGCCCGTGCCGATCTGCCGGCGTGTGCCGAGGCCGCCGGGCTTGCCGGGGTAGAGGTGGGCGGTGCCGTCCTTCCAGACGGCCATGAGGTCGGGCAGGCCGTCGCCGGTGAGGTCGCCGGTGCCGGTCATGGCGCGCACATCACCCCAGCCGGTCGAGAGCTGGACGCGGGGGCCGAGCCCGCCCTCGGTGCCGGGGTACAGCCACAACTGGCCGCCGCTGTCGACCGCGAGCATGTCAGGTCGGGCGTCGGCGTTCAGGTCCCCGATGCCCGACAGCAGCGGCATCGAATCCCAGCCCGTCCCGATCGACGTACGGATGCCGAGGGTGCTCACCGCACCGGGGTACAGAACCAGGTTCCCGTTCCCCGCACCGCCGGCCGTCGAGGCGTGCGGGCGGACGGCGAGCAGGTCGGGCCGGCCGTCGCCCGTGAGGTCGCCCCAGGTGCCGCTGAGGGACCGCAGCGGCAGCTCCGGCTTGGGCCAACGGATGTGGAACACCGTACGGTCGCCCGGAAACTCGTTGATCGTCCACAGCTCGTCGGTCGCGGGCCAGTAGGAGACGTTCTCGTTGTTGATGCCCGTACGGGTCCACAGGCGCACCGGCTCCCCGGGCCACGCGTGGTAGAGGCAGCTCGGGATGTTGCTTCCGCCCGCCACGAACTCCGGGCACGGGGCCGAGACGACGACCCGGCCCCGGTTCATGGCACCGCCCTGGGCGCCGCCGATCGTGGAGCGGAAGGCGTCCACCGGGCGGACGATCCCCGTCTGCCCCTCCGTCTTCGGCAGGCCGGTGTCGCGGTCGAGCGGCCACCGCACGATCTCTCCGGCATCGCCGAACGTCTGCTGCTCGCCGTCCTCCAGCGGGTTGCCCTCCGTGGTGACGAGGGCGGGTTCGCGACCGCTGTCGTCCAGGGAGACGCCCGTGAAACACGGAGGCATCGTGTCCTCCGGCGTGCTGTTGTACGTACCGCAGTTGCTCGGGTCCGCACGCAGGTTGTGGAAGCGGTCGACCTGGGGCAGCGCGTATTTGTGCCAGGCCGCGTAGTGCTTTCCGGCGGACGTACCGACCGTGCCCCCGCTCTCGTCCATCCGCCAGATCCTGGTGAGGTCGAAGACCGCCAGGCCGGCGCCGGTGGAGACGTAGAGGTAGTTCTTGTACCAGGTCACCGAGTGGGCGTGACCCGGCAGCGCCGCGAAGCCCGACGCGGTCGGCGTCACCAGCAGGGCGTGGCGGTAGCGCACCGCCGCGGGGTTGGTCACGTCGGCGAAGGTGACCCGCATCAGTTCGTCCGTGGCGTACGTCGGGTGTGCGTGGTCGCTGTGCCAGCTGGCGACGAGGACCCGGCGGCCGCCCGTGACACCCTCGTTCGCGGGGGATTCACCGGAGCCCGTGAGCCCCTGCGGCACGAACGCCATCTTGCTGTCGTCGCCCCACGTGTCGTCCCAGCAGAACCCCTGGGCGCCCGCGGCGTTGGTCGGATGGCACAGAGGCTTCGCAGCGGCGTTCAGATCGTAGGTCAGGATGTCCGACAGGCTGGCCTTCGGCATCCCGCCGACCTCGGCGGCGGTGATGTACTGCGCGAACCGGGTCTTCTGCTCCGGCGGCACAGGCCCGGACTCGGACTCGGTCGACGCCAGCTGCCGGCTCGGGTCCTCCCCCAGCTTGGTGATCGTGGCCGGGACCACCGATCCGTTCGGCACTGTGGCCGCGACGGCCGACTGCGGCACCAAGCCGACGGCCAGCAGCGCGGAGATCAGCACCCCTGCGACACGGGTGCTCCGCCCCCACCCCCTCATGTTCTCCCCCTACCGTTCACGCGACGTTGTATGCGACACGGAGCGCACTGTATCCCCCGGCACCGACAGCCCCGGCGAGTCACCCGTTCGGCCGTACGCGGACTGCGGCGGGCGTCGCGCGGTGGTGGGGTGGTGAGACGCGCGCGCCAGGACTGTTCCGGCCGCGGCAGCCACCCACAGCGGACCCACCGAGGGGGCGCGATGAGCGACAGGTCGAACCCGGCGATACGGCAGGACGGCTGGGCGAAGGTCCCGCCCATGGATCCCGCGCCCTCCCTCCCCGTCCGCGCCGCCGGGCGCGTCAGGGGCGAGGGACCCGCCGACACCGACCGTGTCCCCGCCCGCACCGTCGCCCCCAGCCCGCTCGACCCCGGCGCCACCCGGATCCCGCACCGCGTCCACCGCGTGCTGCGGGAGGAGTTCCCGCTCACCTTCGACCCGATGCTGCGGGCCTGGGTGCTCAGCCGGTACGCCGACGTCGCCGGCGCGCTCACCGACGCCCGGTTCACCCACGGCCACCGGCCCGGCGACCCGCCCTGCGCCCGCGGCCACGTCGACGTCGACGAGGCCGCGCTGCGGGCCGTCGCCGAACGCACCGCCCACCTCCTCGCCCGCCGTATCGCCGACCGGCGCCAGACCGATCTCGTCGCCGAGTACTGCCACTGGCTGCCCGCCGGAACCGTGGCCGCCGCCATCGGGGTGCCCTACCGCGACATGATGCGGCTGGTACGCGGCCGGGCCGCGTCCGCCCCGGCGGGCCGGTGCACCGCGCAGATCGCGATCCGCGAGAAGGCCCTGGCCTCCTTCCTCACCAACGTCCTGACCGACCCGGACCTGACCCACGCACTCCGCGACGCCCCCTCGGACCTGATCGCCCGTGCCTGGACCGAGTCGCTGCGCCGCGACCCGCCCGTGCAGATCGCCGTACGCCGAACCCGCGCCGAGGTACGGGTGAGCGGCGGCACCATCCCGGCGGGGGAGCCGGTCGCCCTCCTGATCGGCTCCGCCGGGCGCGACCCGGAACGCTTCCGCGTACCCGACCGCTACGACCCGCTGCGCGACGACCCCGGCCAGCTCACCTACGGCTCCGGCGCGTGCCCCGCCGTCCTGCTGGCCGGCTTCGAGGCGGAGTACGCCCTGCGGGCCCTGTTCGACGTGATGCCCCGTCTGCGGGTCGCCGACGGCTACCGCCCCGAGTACACGGGACTGATCACCCGCGGCCCCCGCAATCTCCTCGTCCGCCCCGGCGGCTGACCGCACCGCGGCGAGGGCGCAGAGCCGTGGCCCGGGGGCCGAGCCGCGCCCCGGGCGCCCCCGCCGGTCGTCGGTCACTCGCGCAGGCGGGCCAGCAAGGCCACCGGGCGCTCGTCGAAGAGTTCCGCGAGCTTGACCTCCGTGGCCGCGCCGCCCGTGAACTCGCGTACGCCGTCGAGCAGATCGGCCCAGCGGCCGTCCGGGAGCACCAGCTCGGTGTCCTGCCAGCCGCCCGCCTCCGCGAGCCGCAGCGGCAGGCGGGTGACCGCCGTGACCACCTCGCCCGCGCGGGCGAAGGCCAGGCAGTGTGCCGCCGCCGGGCCGGACGCGGTCAGCGGGGCGTAGCTCCCCGGCTCCCCGAAGACCTCCGGGCGTTCCCGCCGGAGCCGTAGCGCCGCCCGCACCACCGCCGTCTTGTCGTCGTCCTGGCCGACTGCGAACGGCTGCCGGTTGTCCGGGTCGACCAGCGCCCGGTACTCCCGCTCCGTCCCCTGGTACAGATCCGGGACCCCCGGCATCGTCAGATGCACCAGCGCCGCGCCGAGCATGTGCGCCCGGATGTGCGGCTCCAGGGCGAACGCCGCCTCCGACGCCGAGCGCAGCGGGATACGGCCGGGACCCGCCGCCACGAAGTCGGCGACCGCCCGCTCGTAGCCCTCGTCGGGCTCGGTCCAGCTGGTGTGCAGCCCCGCCTCCCGCACGGACTTCAGCACGGCCGGGCCGAGCCGCGCCGCGTCCGGCGTGCCGAAGCCGAACGCGGTCTGCCACGCCGTCCACGCCAGATGCGGATCGGGCGCCGGGATGCCGGCGACCTGGTCCAGCAACTCCGCCCACACAGCCGGGCACTGGGCGAGGACCGCGATGCCCGCCCGGACGTCCGCGCTGCGCTTGGTGTCGTGCGTGGTCAGCACCGTGCCGGTGGCCGGCCAGTCGCGGGCGAGCCGTGCGCAGTACGCGTGGAACTCCTCCGGCGCGACCGCCGGCCTGCCGGGCTCTCCGCCCACCTCGTTGGCCGAGAGGAGCGGTGTGTAGCGGTAGAAGGCCGTGTCCTCCACGGACTTGGCGCGCAGCGCCGAGGATGTCTGGGCGAACCTGGCCCGGAACGCGCGGTGTGCGGGCCCGTCCCCGAGCCGCCCGAGCGCCAGCTCCCGCACCGTGTCGACGGCCGCGGCCTCCTCCGCCACCGCGAAGGCCGCCTTCGCCCCCCGTGCCGCCTCGGGCGTCAGGACGTCCTCGCCGCCCGTCCGGTAGGCGCGGTAGACCGGGACCCGGACGAGCAGTTCACGGATCGCGGTCAGCAGCGCCCAGGGCGCGTGGTCCCGCAGCTCCGGGTCGGCGGCGCAGATCCGCCCCGCGATCCTGGTCAGCGCGGCCGTCTCCGCGGCCAGTTCATGGGTCACGACCTTGTACGCGGCCCGGCGCGCGGTCGCCTCCCAGCAGCCGCCCCTGTCCGAGGCGCGCCCGACGAACTCGCGGTACACGTCCCGCAGTTCGTCCGCACCGACCGGGTCCACGAAGACCCCGTCGACATACCGCAGGGCGTCGTAGCCGGTGGTGCCGCCGACCGGCCAGTCCGCCGGCAGCGGCTCCGTCCCGGTGAGGATCTTCTCGACCACCGTCCAGCACCGCCCGTCCGTCACCTCCTGGAGCCGCTCCAGATAGCCCTGGGGGTCGGCGAGCCCGTCCGGGTGGTCGATCCGCAGGCCCTCGACGACCCCGTCCCGTACCAGCTCCACGATCTTGGAGTGGGTCGCGTCGAAGACCTCGGGGTCCTCGACCCGGACCCCGATCAGATCCGAGATGGTGAAGAAGCGGCGGTAGTTGAGCTCGGTCCGGGCCAGCCGCCACCAGGCGAGGCGGTACCACTGGGCGTCGAGCAGCTCGGTGAGCGGCAGCCCCTCCGTGCCGTCCCGGAGCGGGAACTCCTGCTCGTCCAGGCGCAGGACCCCGTCCGTCACACGCATCCGCTCCCGTACCTCGGGGAGTCTGGCCGGCAGCACGGGAAGCAGGATCCGCCCGTCTCCCGCCTCCCAGTCGATGTCGAACCAGCGGGCGTAGGGCGAGTCCGGGCCCTCCCGGAGCACGTCGCGCAGGGCGTGGTTGTACCGGGGGGACGCCGCCATGTGGTTGGGCACGAGGTCGACGACCAGCCCCAGACCATGGGCGCGGGCGGTCGCGGCGAGGGAGCGCAGCCCCTCCTCGCCGCCGAGTTCGGCCCGGACGGCGCGATGGTCGGTGACGTCGTACCCGTGAGTGGAACCGGGCACGGCCTCCAGGACCGGTGAGAGATGGAGATGGGAGACACCGAGGCCGGCCAGATGAGGGACGGCACGCTCGGCGGACGCGAACGGGAAGTCCGGCTGGAGCTGCAGCCGGTAGGTGGCGGTGGGCGTGGGCGAGGGCGTCATGCGAACGTACGTACCCCGCTGGGCGGCTTCTGTGTCATCGCCCGATGCGTCCGTTCGTATGTATGGCGTTATTTTCTCGTGATGCTCAGGATGTACCGCGACACGATCTCCCTCCTCGGGCCCGTCCTGCCGGTCGTCTCCTTCCTGGGCCGGCTGCCCACCGCCATGTGCCAGCTCGGCAGCCTGCTCCTGGTCGCCGAGACGAGCGGCTCCCTGACGACGGCGGGGCTGGCGGGTGGCGCCCTCGCGGCCGGCCAGACGGTCGCGGGCCCGGTGCTCGGCCGGCTCGCCGACCGGCGTGGTCAGCGGGGGGTCGTCCTCGCCGCCTCCCTGGCCGACGCGGTCTGCGTCGCCGCTCTCGTGGTCGCGGCGCTCGCCCACGCGGCGACGGGCTGGCTGATGCTGCTCGGCGCGCTCGCGGGGGCGAGCGTGCCGCAGGTCGGGCCGCTGGCCCGGACCCGCTCGGTGGCGCTGGCCCGGCGGAGCGGCGCGGACGACCGGGCGGTGGGGACGGTGCTGTCCTTCGAAGGCACCCTCGACGAGGTCTCCTTCGTACTCGGCCCGGCCCTGGTCGGCCTCGCCGCGGCGCTCGCCCACCCGGCGGCCGCCCTGCTCCTCGCCGCCGCCCTCCTGGCGACCTGCGGCACGGCGTTCGCCCTGCACCCGTCGGCCCGGGAGGCCGAGGACCGCGGCGCCGGGAAGCCGGACGCCATCACCCGTACGGGTGCCGCCGAACGGGCGCGACTGCCCGGGGCCGCGTACGCCCTCCGGGTCACGATGGTGCTGCAGGGTGCCATGTTCGGGGCCTCGCAGGCCGGGATCACCGCGCTCACCGAGAAGCTCGGGGCACAGGCCCAGGCAGGTCTCGTCTACGCCGCCATGGGAGTGATGAGCGCGGCCGTCGGACTCTCGATGGCCGCGGTGCCCGCGCGGATCGGACTGTCGACCCGCTGGCGCGCGGCCACGGTCGCGCTCGTCGTCCTCTCCCTCCCGCTGCTCCTCGTCGACTCCCTGGGGGCGCTGTACGCGGTGGTGATCGTCCTCGGCGCCGCCTACGCGCCGCACCTCATCACCGTCTTCGGCCTCACCGAGCGGACCGTCCCGGCCGGCCGGCTGGCCGAGGCGATGGCGTACCTGACCAGCGGGGTCGTCGGCGGCCAGGCACTCGCCCTCGCGCTTTCCGGCCGTCTGGCGGAGCGCCACGGGGCGCCCGCCGCGTTCGCCGTGGCGGTCGTCGCGGCCGCGCTGTGCGCGGTGCTGTCCTGGACGGTCCGGTTCCGCTCCGACACCGGACCGCACGGAGCGGCCGACCGCGAGCAGCAGCGCCTGACCCGCGGCGGCCACGGAGACAGCTCCGCCGGCGAAGCCGCGGCCCCGGCCGGGACCGCGACTCCGCCGACGGCGGCCCGGGCCGAAGGACCCGGGCCGGAAGCCCCGGCGCGCTAGGCCGGTCGGCGCAGCACCGTGAGGCTGAGCGGCGCCAGTGTCACCCGTTCGCCCGCCGCCACCTTGGGGCCCTCCTGGGGCGGGATGCCCTCCGGGTGGGAGGTGTCGACCACGACACGCCAGGTCTGGCCGTGGTTGACCGGCACCTCGAACTCCAGCTCCTGCGAGGACGCGTTGAACATCAGCAGGAAGGAGTCGTCGGCGATCCGCTCACCCTGCGGCCCCGGCTCCGAGATCGCGTTGCCGTTGAGGAAGACCGACAGCGCCTGCGCGTGCGCCGCCTGCCAGTCCCGTGCGGTCATCTCCACGCCCTCCGGCGTGAACCAGGCGATGTCGGTCAGCTCGTCGTGCGTGCCCTCCACCGGCCGCCCGTGGAAGAAGCGGCGGCGCCGGAAGACCGGATGGTCGCGGCGCAGCCGCACCATCGCCCGGGTGAACTCCAGGAGCGTGCCCTCCTCCTCGGCCCCCGGCTCCGGCCAGCGCACCCACGACACCTCGTTGTCCTGGCAGTAGGCGTTGTTGTTGCCGCCCTGCGTCCGCCCGAACTCGTCGCCGTGGCTGAGCATCGGCACGCCCTGCGAGAGCATCAGCGTCGCCAGGAAGTTGCGCATCTGGCGGGCGCGCAGCTCCCTGATGCCGATGTCGTCCGTGTCGCCCTCGGCGCCGCAGTTCCAGGACCGGTTGTGGCTCTCCCCGTCCCGGTTGCCCTCGCCGTTCGCCTCGTTGTGCTTCCCGTCGTACGAGACGAGATCGCGCAGCGTGAAGCCGTCGTGGCAGGTCACGAAGTTCACCGAGGCCAGCGGGCGCCGGCCGTCGTCCTGGTAGAGGTCGGACGAGCCGGTCAGCCGGGAGGCGAACTCGGCGAGCGTCCGGGGCTCGCCCCGCCACAGATCCCGTACGCAGTCGCGGTACTTCCCGTTCCACTCCGTCCAGAGTGGCGGGAAGTTGCCCACCTGGTAGCCGCCCTCGCCCACGTCCCAGGGTTCGGCGATCAGCTTGACCTGGCTGACCACCGGGTCCTGCTGCACCAGGTCGAAGAAGGACGACAGCCGGTCCACCTCGTGGAACTGCCGGGCGAGGGTCGCCGCCAGGTCGAAGCGGAAGCCGTCGACATGCATCTCGGTGACCCAGTACCGCAACGAGTCCATGATCAGCTGGAGCACGTGCGGGGACCGCATGAGCAGCGAGTTCCCGGTCCCGGTGGTGTCGGTGTAGTACCGGGGGTCGTTCGAGAGCCGGTAGTACGAGGGGTTGTCCAGGCCCTTCAGGGAGAGCGTCGGGCCCAGGTGGTTGCCCTCGGCGGTGTGGTTGTAGACCACGTCGAGGATGACCTCGATCCCCGCCTGGTGCAGGGCCCGGACCGCCGACTTGAACTCCAGGACCTGCTGGCCCCGGTCGCCCCAGGAGGCGTAGGCGTTGTGCGGGGCGAAGAAACCGATGGTGTTGTAGCCCCAGTAGTTCGCCAGGCCCGCGTCCACCAGACGGTGGTCGTTGACGAACTGGTGCACGGGCATCAATTCCAGCGCCGTGACACCCAGTTCCTTGAGATGGCCGATCACCGAGGGATGTGCGAGGCCCGCGTACGTGCCGCGCAGCTCCTCCGGCAGCTCCGGGTGGAGCATTGTCAGGCCCTTCACATGCGCTTCGTAGATCACCGTGCGGTGATAGTCCGTGCGCGGACGCCGGTCGTCGCCCCAGTCGAAGTACGGG
The DNA here is from genome assembly GCF_053591435.1 of Streptomyces sp. NPDC003027. Lineage (NCBI taxonomy): Bacteria > Bacillati > Actinomycetota > Actinomycetes > Kitasatosporales > Streptomycetaceae > Streptomyces > Streptomyces sp. NPDC003027. Next base: position 58,256 of record NZ_JBSFTU010000004.1, on the reverse strand, counting down.
TTGACCACGACCGAGGTCATCGTGTGGGGCGCGGAGTCGAGGTCGTTGCGGGAGTCCGGCCGCCCGAAGTGGTAGCCGTACACCGCCTCGCCCCAGTCGATCGAGCCCGAGACCGCACGGGCGTACGGGTCGAGGAGCAGCTTGGCGGAGTTGCAGCGAAGCCCGCGCTCCGGCGCGTACGGACCGTGGACACGGAATCCGTACCGCTGGCCCGGCATCACACCCGGCAGATAGGCGTGGCGGACGAAGGCGTCCGTCTCGCGCAGCTCCACCGCGGTCTCCGAGCCGTCGTCATGGATCAGACACAACTCGATTCTGTCGGCGGCCTCCGAGAAGACCGCGAAGTTCGTTCCGGCGCCGTCGTAGGTGGCGCCCAGGGGATACGCCTGTCCCGGCCAGACCTGCATAGATAAGACTCTTCCATTCTGATCCGGGTGTGGGGGTGCACTCCGGCCAAATCCTGCCCGAAAGTCGGGCAACCTCCTAGGACTTCGGTCCGTCCTACCGGGTGACCGCTGTGAAATCGGGGAGAACTGCAGCAGAAGGGGGGAAGTGTGCACGAAATAGTGCGCCGCCATCTGGGGAAGGTGCTGGCGGGCGCGGCCATGGCGGTGACGGGGACCGCCGTCATGGTCGGTATCACCCTGCCGGGGACCGCGGGCGCCGACGACACGCCGAGGACCGGTGTCGCGGACGGCCGTGGTGCCTCGTCCGGCCCGGGCGAGGGCCCGGGGGCCGACGCCGGCGGCACGTCCGACGGAACCGCGCCGGAGCCCGCGAAGGTGGCCGCCGCGCCGCCCGAGGGGAAGAAGGGGGTGGGCACCGACCCGCTCACCGACGACGAGCTGAAGCGGGCCGAGGAGCTGGCGCTGACCCCGCCGGCCAGGGCCGCGCAGCGCGACGTCGAAGGGACCCGGGGACCACAGCACCTGGCCACCGAACTGGCCGACCCGCGTCCGGAGGAGGCCGACGACCCCGCCGCGCCACGCCGCGCCGAGGTGCGGTTCTACGACTACGAACGCGACGAGCTGATCACGCGTACCGTCAACCTGGCCACCGGGAAGGTGGAGAGCGCGGCCGCCCAGCGCGGGGTGCAGCCCTCGGCGCACCCGGAGGAGCTGCGCGAGGCGCTGGAACTCATCCTGAGGAGCCCGCTCGGCAACGGCGTCCGGGAGGACTACAAGGACGCCACGGGCAAGGCGCTGACCTCGGCGGACCAGCTCTGGTTCAACGGGGACGTCTACCGCCCCTACCGCGAGGCCGAGGTCCCCGCGGCGCTCACCGCCTGTGGTGAGCACCGGTGTGTCCGCCTGGTCACCAAGGTCCACAACGGTTCCTGGATCGACACGCGGAATCTGATCGTCGACCTCAGCGCCCGGACCGTCACCCGCGTCGGCTGACCGGCCCGTCCGGTCGTCCGGCCGTCCGGGAACGTCCGATCGCTCAGTCGCCCGGTCTCTCGCGCGGCCCGACCACCCGCGCATCCATCCGCCTTCCGCACTTCCGTACGAGGGAGTTCGTCCATCATGTCCACCCCGTCGCTCTCGCGCGCCCGCAGGCACGGCGCCGTGCTCGCCGCGGCCGCCCTGCTCGGCACCGCCACGGCCGCCGCCGGACCCGCGACCTCCGCCACCGCGGCACCCGCCGCGCCCACACCGCCCCGCGCCGACTGCTCCGCCGCGTACCGCATCGAGCAGAAGCTCGACGGCGGCACCACCTGGCGGATGTGCTGGCGCTACGACACCGACTCCGGGCTCGTCCTGGACAAGGTCACCTACCAGCCCAAGGGCGCGAGCGCCCCGATCCGGGTGCTCACCAGCGCCAAGCTCGCCCAGATCCATGTGCCGTACGACGACGGCAACGCCGAGTACGACGATCTCACCGGCGCCGGGTTCGGCTGGGGTCTGCAGAACCTGAAGCCGGCCGAGTGCCCCGGCGGCACGATCACCTCCGTGAAGGTGCCGGAGATGGGCAAGGTCGACGGCCTGTGCACCACGACCCGGGCGCGCGGGCACGCGTACCGGATGGCCAACGACGAGGGCACCAAGGTCTGGCAGGCCCAGGGCAAGGACCTGCTCGTCTACACCGTGAACAAGGTCGCCTGGTACGAGTACATCACCGAGTGGCGCTTCTCCTCCGACGGCACGATCGCGGCCAACGTCGGTGCCACCGGCAGCCTCTCGCCCGCCGACTACAGCGCCACCGACGGCCGCGGCTGGCCCATCGGCCCCGGCGCCCGCTCCTACGCCACCAGCCACGCCCACAACGTCTTCTGGCGGCTCGACTTCGGCCTCGACGGCAGCGTCAAGGACCGGATCGAGCAGTACGACTCCAAGGTCACCGCGCCCAGCGGCAACGGCGGCCCGACCGTGAGGACCACCCGCACCCCCGTCACCAAGGAGCTCGCCGGGGACGCGAAGAACATGCGCTGGTGGCGGGTGGTCAGCGCGACCGGCAAGAACAAGGACGGCCACCCCCGTTCGTACGAGATCGTGCCCGGCCCCTCGAACACCCATGCCGGCCGCGGCTTCACCAAGCACGACATCTACTTCACGCAGAGCCGTGCCTGCGAGCAGTTCGCCAGCAACAACATCCTCGACTGTGGCCGAAACGCGCCCGACAGCGTGGACAAGTGGGTCAACGGGGAGACGCTGACCGACCCCGCCGTCTGGGTCAACATCGGGTTCCACCACATCGCCCGGGACGAGGACCAGCAGCCGATGCCCGTCCACTGGCAGGGTTTCCAGCTCGCACCCAGGGATGTAACCGCTATGAATCCGCTCACTCCGCCCGATCTCGCCAACCAGAACGGCACACCGAATCAGGGGAGTTGAGCAAGGAGCCTGGCGATCCTGCTGCACCGCCTCCCGCTCCCGGAGTACCCTTCCTTGATCTTGTCGGACTGGTCAGACGGGCGTCCAGGAGCAGAAGGCGGTGCGCGGGTGAGCTCGGGAGGTCTGGAGCTGCCCCCAGGTGACACGGGTCACGAGGGGAGCTCCCCCGAACCCGGTGAGGTGCCGCCCGGAGCGGTCTCCGTCGCCAGGCCGATGGAGATCGGGGCGGAGCTCGACTGGGGCGCCGACGCCTGGAGCGAGGTGCGCACCCGGGCCCAGCGCGCCGGGCGGGCCTACATCTGGCTGAATCTCGTCGAGCAGCGGCTGCGGGCCGTGGTGGCGGCGGTCCTGCGACCCGTCTACGAGCCGGTGCACGGCGAGGACTGGGTGGTGGCCGCGGCCGGTCCGGCCGGCCAGGAGTGGGTGCAGCGGGCCGTCGCGGTCCGGGAGGTCTCGCGGCGCAAGGGATATCTCCTCGACCCGGCCGACGACAACGTTCTCAGCTTCCTCACGCTCCCGCAGCTGCGGGAGCTGATGGTGCAGCACTGGCCGTGCTTCGAGCCGTACTTCGACGACCGGCGCGAGGTGGAACTCGCGTTGGACGAACTGGAGGTGACGCGCAATGTCGTCTCCCGCAACCGGGCCCTGTCGCTGACGGTGCTCGCCCAGTCCGAGCGGGCCTCCGCCCGGCTCCTGGAGATCCTCGGGACCGGGGCCGGGGTGCCGTCGGCCGACCGGCTGCCGGTCGACGCCGTCGAGGACCTCGTCGGCGACCGGTACGCCGACGTGGTCTCCGTCCACCCCGACCGGGTCAGGCTCCAGCGGCAGCTGCCGGCCGAGGACCTCTTCGGCGGGGCCCGGCGCCTCGACGCCACCGGCATAGGCCTGAATCTCCTGGTGCAGAACTTCTCCGGGCGGCGGCTCGTCCGGCTGGCCGAGTCAGGCTGCCGGATACGGCTCCTCTTCCTCAACCCGGCCAGCAGCGCCGTCAAGCGGCGCGAGCGGGAACTCGGCCTGAAGAAGGGGGAGCTGAGCCGCTCGGTGGAGATGAACATCCTTCATATGCGGCGGGTCCGCTCCAAGCTGCGCGACCCCGGCGCCTTCCAGATCCACGTCTTCGACGAGACCCCGCGCTTCACCGCCTACCTCGTCGACGGCGACGGGCCGGACGGCGTCGGCGTCGTCCAGTCGTATCTGCGGCGGGCGCGGGGGATGGAGGCGCCGGTCCTCGTACTGCGCGGGGGTGGGCGGAACGTGGTGCGCTCGGGCCGGCAATCCGGGGACAACGGGGTCGGCGAACACGGGCTTTTCGAGACATACAGGGAGGAGTTCGAGTCGGTGTGGCTCGACTCCCGGCCCGTCTCGTGAGGTCGTCGCGGACGGCGTTGTCAGTGGCGCGTGCGAGGGTGTTCAGCACCACGGGGGAGATCACGTAAGGAGGACCCGATGGCTTGGCATGGGGAAGAGCTGGTCGGCTTCGACCTGGAGACGACGGGCACCGAACCGCTGGAGGCCCGGATCGTGACGGCCTCGGTCGTCGGCGTCCACGACGGACGGGTGGTACGGCAGCGCGACTGGCTCGCCGACCCCGGGATCCGCATCCCGGCGCAGGCGTCCGCGATCCACGGCATCAGCAGCGAGCGGGCGGCGGCCGAGGGGCGGCCGGTGCGCGAGGTCGCCGACGAGATCGCCGAGACGCTGACCGGCTACTGGGCCCAGGGCGTGCCGGTCGTGGCGTACAACGCGGCCTTCGACCTGACCCTGCTCTCCGCCGAACTGCGCCGCCACGGCCTTCCCTCGCTGAGCGAACGACTCGGCGGCGCCGCCACGGGTCCGGTCATCGACCCGTACACCATCGACCGGGCCGTCGACCGCTACCGCCGGGGGAAGCGGACCCTGGAAGCGGTCTGCGGCGAGTACGGCGTGGTCCTCGAAGCGGCCCACCAGGCGGCCGCCGACGCCCTGGCCGCCGTGCGGGTGGCCGTCGCGATAGCCGGCCGGCACCCGTCGGTCGCCGCGCTGAGCCCGGACGAGCTGCACGCACGCCAGATCGGCTGGTACCGCGACTGGGCCGAGGACTTCCAGGACTTCCTGCGCCGCAAGGGCAGCACGGACGCGGTCGTCGACCCGTCCTGGCCGCTGCGGGAGGCCGTGGTCGTGGCGGGCTGACCCGCACCGAAGCCGCGCGGGGTCGGAGGGACGCACCCGTACCCGGCGGCGGCCAGGGCCGGAACGTGGTCAGAACGGATACCAGCGCACCCCGGGGTCGCCGTCCCGCAGCGAGGCGACCCGCCGCTCGAACTCGGCCAGGGCCTTGGGGTTCGTCGGCGCGTGCTGGGCCACCCACGCGCAGCTCGCGGTCTCCCGGGCCCCGCGCAGCACCGCGCACCCCTCCCACTCCCGGACGTCCCAGCCGTACGCCTCGGTGAACGCGTCGTACGCGGCCGGGTCGAGCCCGTACCGGTCGCGGGAGAGGGCGAGCACCACGAGGTCGTGCTCGCGCAGATCGGAGGAGAAGGTCTCCAGGTCGACCACGACCGGCCCCTCCGGGCCGACATGGACGTTGCGGGGCAGCGCGTCACCGTGGATCGGGCCGGGAGGGAGGTGAGGGGTGAGCGCGGCCGCCGCGGGCGCGAAGGCGTCGCGCCGCGCGCGCAGATACGCCGCGTCGGCCGGGTCGATGGCGTCGCCCGCCAGCCGCAGCCAGCGCTCGACCCCGCCGAGCAGTTCACGGCGGGGGAGCGTGAACGAGGCGGGCTCGCCCAGGGCGTGGATCCGGCGGAGCAGCGGGGCCAGGTCGTGCGGCTCGGCGGGACGCACGGCCTCCGGCAGCCGGTGCCAGAGGGTGACCGGGTGGCCCTCCACCAGACGCGGCTTCGGCTCCGCCGCCCGTACCGCCGGTACGCCGGCTTCGGCGAGCCAGTCGGCGAGCGCCAGCTCCCGCTCGGCGCGGGCCAGCAGCTCCGCGTCCCGGCCGATCTTGATCACGAGATCGCCCGACGCGAAGACCGCGTTCTCGCCGAGCGCGAGCAGCGATGCCTCCGGCTCCCGGGCCGGCAGCTCCGCGGCGGCCAGGACCTCCCGTGCCCGCTCCTCGTCCATACGTCTCTCCGTCTCCGACCGATGGGGTCCGCCCGATGGGCTCCGACCGATGAGGTCCGCCCGGTGCTGTGCGAATCAGCCAAAGTCTCGCATCCACGCAGGTGGCCTTGACGGACCGACGGCTCGTCAGGACCATGACGGAGGCCAGTCCAACCTTGCATAAGCCGCACAAGCGGCATAAGGGGTCGAGCCTGTGGGTGTGGTGACCGCGACGAAGCGGTCCGGCGGACCGGCGACCGCCGGCAAGGAGCCCGGTCGCGGGGGGAGCCACGGTGCCTGGTTCCTCGTGCTCCCCGCGCTGATCCCGATCCTGATCCTCAGCGTCGGCCCCCTCCTCTACGGCATCGCGCTCGCCTTCACCGACGCCCAGTCGGGCCGCACCCAGCCCACGCGGTGGGTGGGTACCCTCAACTTCCAGGACCTGCTCCACGACACCCTCTTCTGGGACTCGTTCCGGATCGGCCTGCTGTGGGCCGTCGGCGTCACCGTCCCGCAGTTCCTGCTCGCCCTCGGCCTGGCGCTGCTGCTCAACCAGAACCTCCGCTTCCGCTGGCTGGCCAGGGCGCTCGCGATCATCCCCTGGGCGATGCCCGAGGTCGTCGTCGGCATCATGTGGCGGCTGGTCTACAACCCCGACGCCGGCATCCTCAACGAGACCGTCCGCGACCTGGGCCTCGGTGACGGACGCGACTGGCTCACCGGGCTCGCGACCGCGCTGCCGGCGGTCATCGTCGTCGGCATCTGGGCGGGCATGCCGCAGACGACGGTCGCCCTCCTCGCCGGACTCCAGAACACCCCGCACGAACTCCACGAGGCGGCCGCCCTCGACGGGGCGGGCGCCTGGCGCCGCTTCCGTACCGTCACCTGGCCCGCCCTCAGGCCCGTCGCCCTCGCCATCACCGCCCTCAACTTCATCTGGAACTTCAACTCCTTCGCCCTGGTCTACGTCCTGACCAACGGCGGACCCGGCGGCCGCACCCGGCTGCCCATGCTCTTCGCCTATGAAGAGGCCTTCCGCTACGGGCAGTTCGGCTACGCCGCCGCGATGGGCTGTGTGATGGTCGCCGTCATCTCCGTGCTCCTCGCCCTCTATCTCGTCGGACGGCTGAAGGGGGAACAGGACCGGTGAGCACGCTCCGCACCCGAGGGCCCGCGCGGATCGGCCAGTACGTCGCGCTCCTCGCGTATCTGGTCTTCCTCGCCTTCCCGTTCCTCTGGCTGATCTCCACCGCCTTCAAACCCGCCCCTGAGCTGGGCTCGCTCCACCCCACCTGGATCCCGAACGACCCGACGCTCGCCAACTTCCGGCAGGCCTTCGACGAACAGCCGCTGCTCCGCGCCGCCGGGAACAGCCTGGTGGCCGCCGTCTGCGCGGCCCTGATCGCCGTCGCCATCGCCACCCCGACGGCCTATGTGATGGCCCGCCACCGCGGCAGGCTCGCGACCGCGGCCACCGGCTGGGTCGTGGTCAGCCAGGCCTTCCCCTTCGTCCTGGTGATCATTCCGCTCTTCCTCGTCCTGAAGAACCTGCACCTGATCAACAGCGTCTTCGGCCTGGTCATGGTGTACGTCGTCTGGTCGCTGCCGTTCGCGCTGTGGATGCTCACCGGGTACGTCCGGGCCGTCCCGGCCGAGCTGGAGGAGGCCGCGGCCGTCGACGGCGCAGGCAGGCTCCGTACGCTCGTCTCGGTCACCGCCCCGCTGCTCGCCCCCGGCATCGTCGCCACCGCGCTCTTCGCCTTCGTCACCGCGTGGAACGAGTTCTTCTTCGCGCTCGTCCTGCTCAAGACCCCGGAGAAGCAGACCCTGCCGGTCGTCCTCACCCACTTCCTCGGCGCCGAGGGCGTCGCCGACCTCGGCCCCCTGGCCGCGGCGGCCTTCCTCGCCACCCTGCCCTCGCTCGTCGTCTTCGCGATCATCCAGAAACGGATCACCGGCGGGATGCTGACCGGGGCGGTGAAGTCCTGATGCGGGCACGGGCGTTCACCGCCGCGGCCGCCGCGCTCGTCGTGCTGCTCACCGGCTGCGCCTCGGACGGGGACGGTCGGGATGATGGGAGGATCCGGCTCCGCTTCCAGTCGCTGGCCTGGCAGCAGGAGTCGGTCGACGCCAACAAGGAGCTGGTGGCGGAGTGGAACGCCGCCCATCCCGACATCCAGGTCGACTACGTCCAGGGCAGCTGGGACTCCGTCCACGACCAGCTCCTGACCTCCTTCGAGGGCGGGGAGGCGCCGGACATCATCCACGACGCCTCCGACGACCTGGCCGACTTCGCCTACGGCGGCTATCTCGCCGATCTCACCCACCTCCTCCCCGAACGGCTGCGCGCCGACATCCCGGCGCACAGCTGGGAGACGACGACCTTCGGGGACGGGATCTACGGCGTGCCGTTCCTCCAGGAGCCGCGCCTGATCATGGCGAACAAGAAGATCCTCGAGTCCTCCGGTGCCCGGATCCCGACCCCCGACCGGCCCTGGAGCTGGGAGGAGTTCCGTCGGGTGACCAAGGAGCTGACGGCGACGATGGGCGAGGGGAGGTACGCGATCGCCTGGCCGCTGAAGGAGCCGGTCTCCGTCAGCCTCAACCTGGGCCTCTCGGCGGGGGGACAGCTCTTCCACCGGGGCGAGGACGGCAAGGTCGCCATCCGCTTCGGCGAGGCGGACGGCGTCGTGCCCGGCACCATCCACGACCAGGTCAACACCGACCTCAGCGCCTCGCGCTCCACGCTCGGCACGGGCGGCTCCGACGCCCTGCCCGGCTTCTTCGGCGGTAAGTACGCGATGGTCCCGCTGGGCTTCTCGTACCGGCAGCAGATCGCCCAGCAGGCGCCGAAGGGCTTCGAGTGGATCGTGCTGCCCGCGCCCGCCGGGAAGGACGGTCTCGCCCAGGGCGTCAGTCCGCAGACGCTCTCCATCGCCGAGGACAGCCCGTACAAGAAGGAGGCGGCGCGCTTCCTCGACTTCTTCCTCCAGCCGCGGAACATGGTCCGCCTCGCTCGGGGCGACTGGATGCTGCCGACCGGCACGGCCGCGCTCGCCGATCCCTCCCTGCACACCACGAAGGACGGCTGGGCCACCGGAGCGGCGGTGGCGCGCCATCTGCGCTCCGCTCCGGCGCAGTCGGTGCGGGGCTACGCCGAGTGGAAGGACAAGGTGGCGACCCCGGCCTTCCAGGAGTACTACAGCGGGGCGATCGACGCCGCCGAGCTGCGCAAACGCCTGGTGGAGGACGGCAATCTCGTGCTGGCCCGATACCAGCGGGACTGAGCGGGCCGAGCATTGGGTGGACGAGACGTCTCGTCTCGTTTAGGGTGGGGTCATGACCGCCACCCCACGCGCCCATATCGCCATGTTCTCCATCGCCGCCCACGGCCATGTGAACCCGAGCCTGGAGGTGATCCGCGAGCTCGTCGCCCGCGGGCACCGCGTCAGTTACGCGATCCCCGCCTCCTTCGCCGAGAAGGTCGCCGCCACCGGGGCCACCCCTGTCGTCTACGCGTCCACGCTTCCGACGGACGACGCCCCGGAGGCGTGGGGCACCGAACTGATCGACAACATCGAGCCGTTCCTGAACGACGCGATCCAGGCGCTGCCGCAGCTCGCCGAGGCGTTCGACGCGGACCGGCCGGATCTCGTCCTGCACGACATCACGGCGTACCCCGCGCCGGTCCTCGCCCACCGGTGGGGCGTGCCCACCGTCGGACTCTGGCCGAATCTCGTTCCCTGGGAGGGGTACGAGGAGGAGGTCGCCGAGCCCATGTTCGCCGAACTCAAGGCGTCCGAACGGGGCAAGGCCTACTACGCGCGCTTCGGGTCCTGGCTCGCCGAACACGGTGTCGACACCCCTCCCGACCGGCTCATCTCGCGACCGCGCAGGGCGCTCGTGCTCATCCCCGAGGCGCTCCAGCCGCACGCCGACCGGGTCGACACCTCCGTCTTCACCTTCGTCGGCGCCTGCCAGGGCGAGCGGGCGGACCAGGGGGAGTGGCGGCGGCCCGCCGGCGCCGCAAAGGTCGTCCTGGTCTCCCTCGGCTCCGCCTTCACCAGGCAGCCGGACTTCTACCGGGCGTGCGCCGAGGCGTTCGCGGACCTTCCCGACTGGCATGTCGTGCTGCAGATCGGCACGTTCGTCGATCCCGCCGATCTCGGCGAGCTGCCGGCCAACGTGGAAGTGCACTCCTGGGTGCCGCAGTTGGCCATCCTGAGGCAGGCCGACGCGTTCATCACGCACGCCGGGGCCGGAGGCAGTCAGGAGGGACTGGCCACCGCGACGCCGATGGTCGCGGTCCCGCAGGCCGTCGACCAGTTCGGCAACGCCGACATGCTCCAGTCCCTGGGGGTGGCCCGGCACCTGCCGATGGCGGAGGCGACGGCGGACCGGCTGCGCGAGGCCGTGCTCGCCCTCCTGGAGGACCCCCAAGTAGCCCTGCGAGCCCGGGAGATACAGGCGGCCATGGCGCGCGAAGGAGGGACGCGCCGCGCGGCGGATCTGATCGAGTCCGAACTGGCGTAGCGGCAGAGCGGCGAAGGCCCCCGGCAACCCGGGGGCCTTTTTCCCGGCCCGAGTTGAGAGAGATGACCGCTTTATTATTAAGAAACCTTGCTGAATAAGTCACAGCTGTGTGAAGGCCTTGATTTGCACTCGTCAATCGGTCAGGGTTTCGAACCAGCTACCGGAGATCTTCCTTCCCGTAGCCCAACCCCCCACAAATCCTGACGAGGAGCCCCCTCTTCATGGCAACACACAAGCGTGTCCGCAGGACGAAGCTCATCACCGTCGCCACCGCGATCGCGGCTGCGACCGGCGTCACCGTCCTCACCTCCCCGTTCGCCGGCGCGGCCCCCACGCCCGCCGAGGGAACGGTCTTCGGGCTCGGCGCCGAAGGCGCGGTCGCCGGAAGCTACATCGTTCTGCTGGACGAGAAGGCCGACAAGGGCGACCTGGCCGAGGAGTACGGCGGCACCCTGCGCCGCAGCTACGACTCCGCCGTCAACGGCTTCTCGGTCAACGGCCTCTCGGAGACCGAGGCCAAGCGCCTCGCCGCCGACCCGGCCGTCGCCAAGGTCGTCCAGAACAAGAAGTTCTCCATCAACGCCACCCAGACCGACCCGCCGTCCTGGGGTCTGGACCGGGTCGACCAGGCCGACACCGCCGGGGACGCGAAGTACACCTACCCCGACAGCGCCGGCGAGGGCGTCACCGCCTACGTCATCGACACCGGAGTCCGCGTCGGCCACAAGGACTTCGGCGGCCGCGCCACCGACGGCTTCGACGCCATCGACAACGACGAGACCGCCCAGGACGGCAACGGCCACGGCACCCATGTGGCCGGCACCATCGCCGGCTCCACCTACGGCGTCGCCAAGAAGGCCAAGATCGTCGCCGTCCGCGTCCTCGACGACAACGGCTCCGGCACCACCGAACAGGTCATCGCCGGCATCGACTGGGTCACCCGGAACCACCAGGGTCCCTCCGTCGCCAACATGAGCCTCGGCGGCGGCGCCGACCCGGCGCTCGACGAGGCCGTCAAGAAGGCCATCGCCTCGGGCGTCACCTTCGGCGTCGCGGCCGGCAACGAGTCCGCCGACGCCGGCGCCGGCTCCCCGTCCCGCGTCCAGGAGGCGATCACCGTCGCCTCCTCGACCAAGGACGACGAGCAGTCCGGCTTCTCCAACTTCGGCGCCGTCGTGGACCTCTACGCCCCCGGCTCGGACATCACCTCCGCCTGGAACGACAGCGACAGCGGCACGAAGACCATCTCCGGCACCTCCATGGCCACCCCGCACGTGGTCGGCGCCGCCGCCGTCTACCTCGCCGGGCACCCCGGTGCCACCCCGGACCAGATCGCCCAGGCGCTGGTCGGCGGAGCCACCGCGGACAAGATCAGCAACCCCGCCCAGGGCACCGCCAACAAGCTGCTCAAGATCGTCGAGTAGCGGCGCCCGACCCCTGACCGCGGCCGCCGCGCCCTCCCCCACGGGGCGCGGCGGCCGTCCTATCGTGTGACCATGACGACGACGTACGCCGCCCTGCTGCGCGGGATCAATGTGAGCGGTCACCGCAAAGTGCCCATGGCACAGCTCCGTTCACTCCTCGAAGAGCTCGGCCACCGCGATGTCCGCACCTATCTGCAGAGCGGGAACGCCGTCTTCACCACCGACGCCGACGACCTGAGCGAGGAGCAGCTCACCGAGGCCGTCGAGGACGCCATCGAGAAGCGGTTCGGCTTCCGCGTCGACTGCCTCGTCCGCGGCGCGGAGTACCTCGCCGCCGTCGCCGACGCCTGCCCCTTCCCCGCCGCCGAACTCGAAGGCAGACAGCTCCACGTCACGTACTACTCCCGGCCCGTCGGACCCGAGAGGTTCGCCGCCATCGACCAGGCCGCCTTCCTGCCCGAGGAGTTCCGGCTCGGCGACCGCGTCCTCTACCTCTACGCGCCCGACGGCCTCGGCCGCTCCAAACTGGCCGAAGCGGTCTCCCGGCCCTCCCTGCTCAAGGGCGTCGTCGCCACGACGCGCAACTGGAACACCGTGGCCAAGCTGGTGGAGATGACCCGGCACTGACCGGACCGCGCGACGTGCGCCTCAGCCGGCCGCCACCAGCGCCGTGTCGATCCGCGCCTCGTCGTACCGCTCGACCACCAGGCGGGCGAGCTCCGGAGAGGGGCCGAGGACGTCCGCCAGGACATCGGCCTCGGCCGCGCCCGCCGCGATCCGGTCGGGGAGCCGGCCCGGGGCGATGACGTAGGGGGCCACCGCGACCCGGCGGACGCCGTCGGCGCGCAGGGCGCGGACGGCGTCCTCGGTCCGGGGAAGGGATGCGGAGGCGAACGCAGGTCGCACGGAGCACCAACCGGTGCGCCGCAGCTCCCGCGCTGTCTCGGCGATCGCTGCGATCGCCTCCGGGTCGGAGGAGCCGGCCGAGGCCAGGACGACCCCGGTCGCGCTCTTGTCGGCGGGGCCGAGCCCCGCCTCGTACAGCCGCCGCTCCACCGCAGACACCAGCAGCGGGGACGGGCCGAGGACCGCCGCCTGCCGGATCCGCAGCGAGGCGGGGGCCTGCCGCAGCACGGCGGGGATGTCGGCCTTCGCGTGGAAGGCCCGGGTCAGCAGCAGCGGCAGCGCCACCACGTCCCGTATCCCTTCGGCGGCCAGGCCCTCCAGGGCGCCGGTCACCGAGGGGAGGTTGAAGTCCAGGAACGCCGTCTCCACGCGCAGCCCCGGCCGCAGCGACCGGGCGCGCCGCACCAGCGCGTGCACGGTCGCCGCGTGCCGCGGATCGCGGCTGCCGTGGGCGACGACGAGAAGGACCGGGCGGTTCATGATCGCGCTCAGCCCCTCGCCAGCAGACCGCGGCCGCGCAGCACCGCGCGCTCCAGCGGGCTGAAGATCAGGAGGTCGATGGCGATGCCCACGACGAGGATGAGGATGATGGCGAGGAAGATCCCCGGCATGTCGATGTTGTTGCGGCCGTTCTCCAGCAACTGGCCGAGGCCGAGACCCAGTTCCGGGGACGACGCGATGATCTCGGCGGCCATCAGGGAGCGCCAGGAGAAAGCCCAGCCCTGCTTCAGACCGGCCAGATAGCCCGGCAGCGCCGCCGGCATCACGATGTGCCAGGCCCCCCTGAGCCCCGTCGCGCCCAGCGTGCGCCCGGCCCGAAGGAACAGCGGCGGCACCTGGTCGACACCGGCCACCAGACCGTTGGCGATCGAGGGGACCGCGCCGAGCAGGATCACCGCGTACATCATCTGGTCGTTGAGGCCGATCCAGAGCACGGCGGGAGCGACCCAGGCCACCGAGGGCAGCGACTGGAGACCCGACAGGATCGGTCCGATCGCCGCCCGGACGAACCGCACCCGCGCGACGAGCAGACCCAGCGGCGTACCGATCGCCAGCGCCATCAGAAAGCCGAGCAGAGCCCGGGACACGCTGGTCCACAGGACGCCGAAGAGCGTCCCCTCCAGCCACATGGTGGTCAGGCTGTCCCAGACGGCGGACGGCGCGGGCAGCTTGTACGCGTCCGTGACCTCGGCGGTCACCAGGAGCTGCCAGACCGCCACGACCAGCACCACGGCCGTGACCGGCGGCAGCACCTTCTTCAGCAGGACCTCGCGGACGGGCGTACGGTCCACCCGCACCGCGTCGAGCGCGTCGAGGCCCGCCTCCAGACCGGCCAGATCGTCGGTCCTCGTCTCAGTGCTGGCCATGACGGCGGATCTCCCCACGCAGTTCTTCGGTGATCTCGACGGACAGTTCCGCCACGGCCGCGTCCTCGATGCGGCGCGGCTGCGGGATGTCGATGGCCCACTCCCGGGCGATCCGGCCGGGGCGGGACGACAGCAGCACCACCCGCTCGGCCAGCCGCACGGCCTCGCGCACGTTGTGGGTGACGAAGAGGACCGACAGCCGCGTCTCGCGCCAGATCCGGGTCAGCTCGTCGTGCAGCACGTCCCGGGTGATCGCGTCGAGCGCCGCGAACGGTTCGTCCATCAGCAGCAGATCACTGTCCTGGGCGAGCGCCCTGGCCAGCGCCACCCGCTGGCGCATACCGCCGGACAGCTCGTGCACCCGCTTGCCGTACGAACCCTTCAGCCGCACCAGCTCCAGGAGCCGCTCCGCCTCCGGACGCCGCTCGGACCTGGGGACCCCGCGCAGCCGCAGCGCCAGTTCGATGTTCTTCCCGGCGGTCAGCCAGGGGAACAGGGCGTGCTCCTGGAACATCAGGGCCGGCCGGCCGCCGGGGGTCTCGATCGACCCCGCGGACGGGCGGTCGAGCCCGGCGACCAGATTGAGCAGCGTGGACTTCCCGCAGCCGGAGGCCCCCAGGAGGGTGACGAACTCGCCCGGGGCGACATCGAGCGAGATGTCGTCGAGGACGAGCTGCTGCCCGGCGGGTCCGCCGAACGACTTCGAGACATGCTCGATCCGGGCGGCATGGGTCACCGCCACACGGTCCTCGGCCTTGGCGAGCGTCGCGGTCGTGGCCATGGTCGTCACCTCCTGGGGCTCAGCTGCGGACTTGTTACTTGACGCCGAGACCGGCGTCGGCGACCGCGGGCTGTCCCGTGGTCTTGAGGACCTTGTTGAGCGGTCCCAGGTCGTAGATGCCGCTCAGGTCGGGCTGCTTCAGCAGGCCGGCCTTCACCGCGTGGTCCGCCTGCGCCTGGAGCGTGGCGGCCAGCGGGTCGTCGGTGAACCGGATCGACGGCCAGGCGGCGTCGATGACCTTGTCGCCGAGCGGCTTCCCGGACAGCTCCTTCAGCCGGCGGTTGGCCGAGGCCTTCGCCTTGTCCGGGTTGGCGTTGATCCACGCGTTGGTCTTCACGGAACCGCGCAGCACCGCTTCGACGACGTCCGGGTGCTCGGCGAGGAACTTCTGCGACACGATGATGTTCGTGATCACGAACTTCTTGTCGGGCCACAGGTCGGACTCGTCGAGCAGCACCTTCGCGCCCTCGGTGACCAGCTTCGAGGCGGTCGGCTCCGGCACCCAGGCACCGTCGATGGAACCGGACGCGTAGGCGTTCGGGGTCACCTTGTTGTCCGTACGGACCACGGAGACGTCGCCCTTGCCGCTCTGGGCGTCGACCTTCCAGCCCTTCTCCGAGATCCAGTTGAGGAAGGCCACGTCCTGCGTGTTGCCGTGCTGGGGGGTGGCGATCCTCTTGCCCTTGACGTCGTCCAGGGTCTTGATCTTCGCCGGGTTGACCACCAGCTTCACCCCGCCGGAGGCCGAACCGCCGATGATCCGCAGGTTGCTGCCCTTGGACTTGACGTAGCCGTTGATCGCGGGCGAGGGGCCGATGAAGCCGATGTCGATCGAGCCGGCGTTGAGCGCCTCGACCTCCGAGGGACCGGCGTTGAAGGTCGACACCTCCAGCCGCGTTCCGCCCAGCTCCTTCTGGATGATGCCCTGCTCGTCGCCCACCAGGGCGGTGGCGTGGGTCAGGTTCGGGAAGTATCCGAGCCGGACCTTGTCCGCCGAAAGCTTCTCGCCCTCGGCGGCCACCTTCTTCTCGTCGTTCTTGGCCTGGGAGCCGTAGCCGCAGGAGGCGAGCGCGCCGATCAGCAGCGGCAGGGCGGCGGCGGCGAGTGAACGGCGCAGGGTGGTGCGGGAGGCAGGCACGGAGGTGGTCCCCTCAGGGTCTTCGAAGTCTTCTTCGGCTATGTCGGTCGGGGTGGAGCGGGTACAGCGGGCACGCGCCGGGTACGCGGCGCATCGGCGTCAGCACGCACATCGCGCGACACCTCCCCGGCCCGCGCCGAGGGCGCCGGAACCCACCCGGCCGCCCTCCTTGGCGAAGGTGGCGTAGACGTTCTTGATCATCAGAAGTCCCAGCCCTCGTCGTCGGCGGTGTCCGCGACGGCCACGGCCTTGGCCGCGGCGAAGGCCTCGCCCGCCATGCCGGCGGCGAGCGTGGTGCCGTCCGCGGGGTCGATCAGCAGGAAGGAGCCGGTGCGGCGGGAGTCCGCGTACGCGTCGAGCGCGAGCGGCTCGGCGGTACGGACCCTCACCCGGCCGATGTCGTTGGCGACCAGCTGCCCCGGCTCCGGGTGCTGGGAGAGGTCGTCCAGCGTGAGCCGGGACGGGATCTCCTTGACGATCGCCTTGACCGTACGGGTGGTGTGCTTCAGGAGCACCCGCTGTCCGACGGTCAGCGGCTGGTCGGCCACATGGCAGACCGTCGCCTCGACATCCTGGCTGGTCGCCGGGGCGTCACCGCTCGGCGCCAGCAGATCGCCGCGCGAGATGTCGATGTCGTCGGCGAGGCGGATGGTGACCGACTGCGGGGCCCAGGCGATGTCGACCGACTCGCCCAGCGCGTCGATCGCCGTGATCGTGGAGGTCCGGCCCGACGGCAGGACGGTGACCGGCTCGCCGACCCGGAAGGCACCGGCCGCGATCTGCCCGGCGTAACCCCGGTAGTCGGGGTGCTCGGCGGTCTGCGGACGGATGACGTACTGCACCGGGAAGCGCGCGTGGCAGGCCGTCAGGTCATGGCTGACCGGCACGGTCTCCAGGTGCTCCAGGACGGTGGGGCCGCCGTACCAGTCCATGTTGGCGGACGGCTCCACGACGTTGTCACCGGCCAGCGCCGAGATCGGGATCGCGGTGATCTCCGGGACGCCGAGCTCGGAGGCGTACGTCGTGAACTCCTCGGCGATCGCGGCGAAGACGGGCTCGGCGTAGTCGACGAGGTCCATCTTGTTGACGGCGAGGACGACGTGCGGCACGCGCAGCAGCGCGGCGACGGCGGCGTGCCGGCGGGTCTGCTCGACGACGCCGTTGCGGGCGTCGACCAGGACCACGGCCAGCTCGGCGGTGGAGGCGCCGGTGACCATGTTCCGGGTGTACTGCACGTGCCCGGGGGTGTCGGCGAGGATGAACCGGCGGCGGGCGGTGGCGAAGTAGCGGTAGGCCACGTCGATGGTGATGCCCTGCTCGCGCTCGGCGCGCAGGCCGTCGGTCAGCAGCGCCAGGTCCGGCGCCTCCTGGCCCCGCTTGAGGGAGGCGGCCTCGACGGCTTCCAGCTGGTCGGTGAGGACCGACTTGGAGTCGTGGAGGAGCCGGCCCACCAGGGTGGACTTGCCGTCGTCGACGGATCCGGCGGTGGCGAAGCGCAGCAGGGTGGTCGCCGAGACGTCGGCGAACTGCTCGGTCGTGCTCGTGCTCGTCATGGCTAGAAGTACCCTTCGCGCTTGCGGTCTTCCATCGCGGCCTCGGACATCTTGTCGTCGGCGCGGGTCGCGCCCCGCTCGGTGAGGCGGGAGGCGGCGATCTCGGCGATCACGGCGTCCAGCGTGGTCGCGTCGGAGTCGACGGCGCCCGTGCAGGACATGTCACCGACGGTGCGGTAGCGGATCAGCCGCTTCTCGACCGTCTCGGTGTCCTTGGGGCCGCCCCACTCACCGGCGGTCAGCCACATGCCGTTGCGGGCGAAGACCTCGCGCTCGTGGGCGAAGTAGATCTCCGGCAGCTCGATGCCCTCGCGGGCGATGTACTGCCAGACGTCCAGCTCGGTCCAGTTGGAGAGCGGGAAGACACGGACGTGCTCACCGGGGGCGTGCCGGCCGTTGTAGAGCTGCCACAGCTCCGGGCGCTGCCGGCGCGGGTCCCACTGGGAGAACTCGTCGCGCAGCGAGAACACCCGCTCCTTGGCGCGGGCCTTCTCCTCGTCGCGGCGTCCGCCGCCGAAGACGGCGTCGAAACGGTGCTGCTGGATCGCCTCGGTCAGCGGCACCGTCTGGAGCGGGTTGCGCGTCCCGTCGGGACGCTCCCGCAACTTCCCGGCGTCGATGTACTCCTGGACGGAGGCGACGTGCAGGCGCAGACCGTGCTTCTCCACCGTGCGGTCGCGGTACTCGATGACCTCGGGGAAGTTGTGCCCGGTGTCGACGTGCAGCAGCGTGAACGGCACCGGCGCCGGCGCGAAGGCCTTGAGCGCCAGGTGCAGCATGACGATGGAGTCCTTGCCACCGGAGAAGAGGATCACCGGCCGCTCGAACTCGCCCGCCACCTCGCGGAAGATGTGGACGGCCTCGGACTCGAGCGAGTCCAGGTGCGACAGCGCGAACGGGCTGTCGGTCGCTTCGTCGATGGTGACGGCGGTCGTCATGAGAGACCCCTCTCGGTGAGCAGCGCGTGGAGCTGGGCTGCCGACTCCTGCACGGTCTGGTTCTGGGACTCGATCCGCAGATCGGGGTTCCGCGGCTCGTCGTACGGGTCGTCGACCCCGGTCAGTCCGCTGATCTCGCCCGCGGCCTGCTTGGCGTACAGCCCCTTCACATCGCGTACGGAGCACACGTCCACCGGAGTGGCGACGTGCACCTCGATGTAGGGGGTGCCCTCCGACTGGTGCCGCTTGCGGACCGCCTCGCGGCTGTCCTCGTACGGGGCGATGACCGGGACCAGGACCTTCACGCCGTTCGACGCGAGCAGTTCGGCGACGAAGCCGATCCGCTGCACGTTGGTGTGCCGGTCCTCGCGGGTGAAGCCGAGGCCCGCGGAGAGGAACTCGCGGATCTCGTCGCCGTCGAGCACCTCGACGCGGTGGCCCTCGCCGCGCAGGCGGCCGGCCAGCTCGTACGCGATGGTGGTCTTGCCGGCGCTCGGCAGGCCCGTGAGCCAGATGGTGGCACCGGTCACGTGGTTCTCCTGGGAAGTCTCGATGGTGGTCATCAGCCGTGCAGCCCGCATTCCGTCTTGGCGCGCCCCGCCCAGCGGCCGGCGCGGGCGTCCTCGCCCTCCACGACCCGGCGGGTGCAGGGGGCGCAGCCGACGGAGGCGTAACCGTCCATCAGGAGCGGGTTGGTGAGCACGCCGTGCTCGGCGACGTAGGCGTCGACGTCGTCCTGCGTCCAGCGGGCGATGGGGGAGACCTTGACCTTCCGCCGCTTCTCGTCCCAGCCGACGACCGGGGTGTTCGCCCGGGTGGGGGACTCGTCGCGGCGCAGGCCGGTCGCCCACGCGCGGTAGGCGGTCAGGCCCTCCTCCAGCGGCTTGACCTTGCGCAGCGCGCAGCACAGGTCGGGATCGCGGTCGTGCAGCCTGGGGCCGTGCTCCGCGTCCTGCTCGGCGACGGTCTGCCGCGGCGTCAGGGTGATGACGTTGACGTCCATCACCGCGTCGACCGCGTCGCGGGTGCCGATGGTCTCGGGGAAGTGGTAGCCGGTGTCGAGGAAGACGACGTCCACGCCCGGCATGGCACGCGAGGCGAGGTGGGCGACGACCGCGTCCTCCATGGACGAGGTGACGCAGAAGGCGGGGCCGAAGGTGCCGGCCGCCCACTGGAGGATCTCCAGCGCGGAGGCGTCCTCCAGGTCGCGGCCGGCCTGCTCGGCGAGCGCCTTGAGGTCGGTGGACTCGGTGATGGCCTGAGTCGTCGTCATATCGGTTCCCCTCCAGTGGAGTCGCTCGAAGTGCCCGGGGCGAGGAGCCCCAGGAACTTCAGCTGGAAGGCTCGACTGCATGCCCGGCATTCCCAGGCGCCGTGTCCCTGCTCGTGCGGGAACAGGTCCTCGTCGCCGCAGTACGGGCAGAAGAACGGCGCGGCTCGCTCGCTCATACTGTGTCCCTCGTTTCGCTCGCGGCGCTCACGAGAGGGCTTCCTCGGACGCGCGCCCCGCCCAGGTGGCGAAGCGCTCGCCGTCCTCGCGCTGCTCCTGGAAGCGCGTGAGGACCCGCTCGACGTAGTCCGGCAGCTCGGCCGCGGTGACCTTCAGGCCGCGGACCTTGCGGCCGAAGCCCGCCTCCAGGCCGAGCGCGCCGCCCAGGTGGACCTGGTAGCCCTCGACCCGGTTGCCGTCGTCGTCCAGGACCAGCTGGCCCTTGAGACCGATGTCCGCCACCTGGATACGGGCGCAGGCGTTCGGGCAGCCGTTGATGTTGATGGTGATCGGCTCGTCGAACTCCGGGATGCGGCGCTCGAGTTCGTCGATGAGCGAGGCACCGCGCGCCTTGGTCTCGACGATCGCCAGCTTGCAGAACTCGATACCGGTGCAGGCCATCGTGCCGCGCCGGAACGGCGAGGGACTGACCCGCAGATCCATCGCCTCGAGAGCGGAGACGAGGGACTCGACCCGCGCCTCCTCGATGTCGAGGACGATCATCTTCTGCTCGGCAGTGGTGCGGAGCCGGCCCGAGCCGTGCGCCTCGGCGATCTCGGCGATCTTGGTCAGCGTGGCGCCGTCGACCCGGCCGACGCGCGGCGCGAACCCGACGTAGAACCGGCCGTCCTTCTGCCGGTGCACGCCGACGTGGTCGCGCCACTGGCCGGCGGGCTGGGCCGGAGCCGGGCCGTCGGTCAGCTTGCGCTCGAGGTACTCGTCCTCCAGGACCTGGCGGAACTTCTCCGGGCCCCAGTCGGCGACCAGGAACTTCAGGCGGGCGCGGGTGCGCAGCCGGCGGTAGCCGTAGTCGCGGAAGATCGAGATGACGCCTTCGTAGACGTCCGGGACCTCGTCGAGCGAGACCCAGGTGCCCAGGCGGACGCCCAGCTTGGGGTTGGTGGACAGGCCGCCGCCGACCCAGACGTCGAAGCCGGGGCCGTGCTCCGGGTGGTTCACGCCGACGAAGGCGATGTCGTTGATCTCGTGCGCCACGTCGAGCAGGGGCGAGCCGGAGACCGCGGACTTGAACTTGCGGGGCAGGTTGGAGAAGTCCTTGTTGCCCACGATCCGGCGGTAGATCTCGTCGATGGCGGGGGTGCCGTCGATGATCTCGTCCTCGGCGATCCCGGCGACCGGCGAGCCGAGGATGACACGCGGGGTGTCGCCACAGGCCTCGGTCGTGGACAGGCCGACCGCCTCCAGGCGCTTCCAGATCTCCGGGACGTCCTCGATGCGGATCCAGTGGTACTGGACGTTCTGCCGGTCCGTGATGTCGGCGGTGCCGCGCGCGAACTCCTGCGAGATCTCGCCGATGACCCGGAGCTGCTGCGTCGTCAGCCGGCCGCCGTCGATGCGGACGCGGAGCATGAAGTACTCGTCGTCCAGCTCCTCCGGCTCCAGGACACCGGTCTTGGTGCCGTCCAGACCCTGCTTGCGCTGGGTGTAGAGGCCCCACCAGCGCATGCGTCCGCGCAGGTCGTTGGGGTCGATGGAGTCGAACCCACGCTTGGAGTAGATCGTCTCAATACGTGTCCGCACATTGAGACCGTCGTCGTCCTTCTTGAACTGCTCATTGCCGTTCAGCGGGGTGAAGTGCCCCACGGCCCACTGACCCTCGCCACGGTGGCGCCCGGCCTTGCGGCGGGCGGCGACGGGAGTGGGGTTTTCCGGGGTGGCGGCCATGGCGATTCGTCCTTCGGGACTGCGGGAGGGCGGCTCTGAACTGCACACTCGCGCTCAGATCAGAGGGTGGCGCGTCGGTGCGCAGAAGGGTCGGGCAGAAGATGTTCGCGGCGGAGCTGGTTCTCTCAGCGCGCCGGACACATGGCGCTGGACATGCGGCCGAGGTCGACGTGCCGCCGACTCACCAAGGCAATTCCAGTTCCAGACATGACGGAAGCGTGTCACGGGACTTTGGACCCAGTCCAGCAATGTCCGGTATGTGGACACCACCGTCCCGCATCGCGAGACGGTGTGCCGTGGGTCACTTCGGAGGTGCGCCGCTCGGGGCGGCGATGCCGCTCCCGTTCAGGCGTGGGCGCCGGGCCAGGGGCCGGGTGCCGACGTCTCCTGCACCTCTTCCACCTTGGTGTCGAAGAGCCGGAAGCCGCGCCGCTCGTAGTTGGCCATCGCGTGCGGGCCGTCCAGCGAGCAGGTGTGCAGCCACACCCGCCGGGTCGGCTCGCGATCCGGCCAGCGCTCGGCCAGGTCCCAGGCGCGCCGCACGCCCTCGGTGAGCAGATGGCCGCCGATCCGGCGCCCCCGGAAGGCCGGGATGAGCCCGAAGTAGACGATCTCGACGACCCCGCCGTCCTGCGGGTCCAGCTCCACGTACCCGGCCGGCGTCCCCTTCTCGTACGCCACCCAGATCTCGGCCCCCGGTCGCTCGACGAGCTCCTGCCACTCCTTGTACGACAGGTGCAGCCGGTCGTTCCAGTGGATGTCGCCGCCGACCGCCGTATAGAGGAAGCGGCTGAACTCGGCGGAGGGCACCTCGGCCCGCACGATCGTGATGCCGTCGCCCTCGGGCGGGGTGGCGGGAAGCAGATCGGAGGGTGAGGTCTGTTCGAGGGACCAGGTGGTGAGAGTGATGCTCATAGGCCCATCGCATCATGTGGAGCGGCAGATTCCCACAGGTGTCCTACGGGGCGGGACGGGGCCGGACGGTCGGCCGTCCGGTGTACTGGGGGAAGCCGCCTGCTCCCTCGCGAGCGGCTGTCCGTATGCCGGACACCCTGTCCATGCGGGGGCTGCCGTGGGTCAGGCCAGTGACCCGGGGGGCGGAGCTCTCCACTGCCGCGTTCGATCAGGGTCACCGGGACCGTGCGCGTCACCGCGCGCGAGCGGTCGCCGCCGAGGCGGGCCAGGATCTGCTCCGCCGCCGCCCGTCCGACCGCCGCCGGGTCCTGGGCCACCACCGTCAGGCCCGGCTCCAGGACCGCCGCCGCCCGTCAGGTCGTCGAAGCCGACCAGGGCGACCTCGCGCCGGCCCGCCTCGGCCAGGGCAGGCACGACCCCGAGCGAGGCGAAGTTGTTCGCGGCGAAGACGGCGGTCGGCGGGTCGGGCAGAGCCGGCAGCCGGCGGACGGCGACCCCGGCGGCGTACGGGTCGTGCGCCGTGACGACCAGTGCGGGATCGTGGCCGATCCCGGCCGTCTCCAGCGCCGAACGGTACCCGCGCTGCCGCGTCTTGCGGGTGTAGAGCCCGGCCGGCCGGTCACCGATGAACGCGATGCGCCGGTGGCCGTGCGCGATGAGATGCGCCACGCCCCGCCGGCCGCCTCGACGCGCTCGCCCCGGACACGCTCCACGAGGCGGCCGCCTTCGCCACCACGGTCGCCGCGGCCACCTGCGCGGTCCGCGGCGCGAACCCGCCGCGCGCGGAGGAACTGCCGACGGCGGCCTGACGGCACCGCGCCCCGCGGCCCCGCTCGCCCGGCTGCGGATCCCCACGCCGTGCGGCGGTCCGGCCGTCCGTCAGGCCGTCCGAGGCGCGCGGATCGCCGGGGCCGTCGAGTGGGGGAGCAGGTCGTCGGGATGGTCCGGGCGGACGACCGCAACGTCGACCTCCTCGCTGAAGCGGTACGGGCGGTGGGCGAGCACGCTCCCCAGGGTGCGGCGGACCCGGGACATCTCCGCCCGTACCGTCACCGTCCTGGTCCGGTCGCCGAACACGTCCTGAGCCAGCTGCGCCGCCGTCCGCCCGTCACGGTGCAGCGCGAGGACGTACAGCAGTTCGGCGTGGCGCGGGCTGAGCTCCTGCGACCAGCTGCCCGCCGCGCCCGACACCGCCACCGACCAGCGGCGGGGCCGGCTCACATCGAGCACCACCCGGCTCGGCGCGCCCGTGGCGGTGTCCGCCGCTGCCCGTTCCTCCTCGACCCGCAGCAGCCAGCCGCCCGGCAGCGGCTCCACCGCACACATGCCGAGCGTCGGCAGCCAGACCCGTCCCGCACGGAACGACTTGGGCAGCGCGATCCGGTCCGCCGGCGCCATCCCGGTCACCGCCGCCGTCCAGCCGTGCGTGTCCACCGCGACGGCCCGCCCGCCGACCCGGCACAGTATCGGCGCGGCCACCGAACGCAGCCGTTCGATCGAGCGCAGATGGCGCTCGCGCATCTCCGCCTCGGCGAGCCGGGCCACCGAACCGACCAGGGCCAGCGTCGACGGATGGAAACTGGACGCCGGCCCGCTCACGTCCACGATGCCCAGCAGCCGGTGGTCGCGCGGGTCGTGGACCGGCGCCGCGGCGCAGGTCCAGTTGTGCAGCGTATGGACGTAGTGCTCGGCCGAGTGGACCTGGACGGGCCGGCGCATCGTGAGCGCCGTCCCCACCGCGTTCGTACCGGTCGTGTGCTCCGCCCAGGCCGCGCCCTCCTCCAGGCAGATGGCGTTGGCCTGCCGCATCACGGCGAGGTTGCCCTCCCGCCACAGCACCCGGCCCTGTTCGTCGGTCACCACCATGATCTGCAGGGAGGCGTCCGCGATCCCGGCGAGCCCCGCGCTCAGCGTCCGCATCACCTCGCCCAGGACCGTCGTGCGCCGCCGCTCCTCCAGCTCGTCGCGCCGGAGCAGCACACTGCTGGTGCCCCGGTCGGGGTCGAGGCCGAGCCGGAACATCCGCTGCCAGGAGGCGTCGATGACCGGGCGGGGCGCGATCGGCGGCGTGCGGCCCGCCAGCCTCGCCTCGCGGACCCGGTGCAGCAGACGGGCGGCCTGGGCGGCGTCCATGGCGGCGAGCCGGCCCATGTCGAGCTGCGTGTTCTTCATCGGTCCCTCCCAGCCACCCGCGGTGCTGTATCGGTTCTTCAGTGCCCGGCGTCTGTGCCCATCGTGCCGCCCGGTGCTCCCGGATGAAGGGCGGTTCGGGTAATCCTGCAACCCTTTGCAACTCTGGCGGTCACCCGGCTCGTGCGTGAGGCTGGTGCGCAGCCGGGGGTGGTGCCGTGTCGGCGCAGCACCACCCCCGGCTTTTTCGGCGTCGGGCCCGTGAACGGTCGGATCAGATCTCCACCCGTGCCCGTTCGACGACCGTACGCAGATCCAGAGTGGTCGGCAGCGTCCCGAACGCCGACCCCCGGTCCCCGCCGAGCCGCGACGCGCAGAACGCGTCCGCCACCTCCGCGGGCGCCCACCGCACCAGCAGCGACCCCTGAAGCACCAGCGCCATCCGCTCCACGAGCCGCCGCGCCCGCCCTTCGATCCCGTCCAGATCGGCGAGTTCGGTCAGCATCCCCTTGATCGCCCCGTCCAGGCGGTGGTCCGCGCCCCGCGCCTTCCCGACCTCCGTCAGGAAGGCGTTCAGCGCCTCCGGCTCCCTTCGCAACGCCCGCAGCACATCGAGCGCCAGGACGTTGCCCGACCCCTCCCAGATCGAGTTGAGCGGCGACTCCCGCAGCAGCCGGGGCATCCCGGACTCCTCCACATAGCCGTTGCCGCCCAGGCACTCCAGCGCCTCCGCCACGACCGGCGTGCACCGCTTCGTCACCCAGTACTTCGCCACCGGCACCGCGATCCGCGCGAACGCCCGCTCCGCCTCCGTGTCGGCGTCGTAGGCGGCCGCGAGCCGCATCCCGAGGACCGTCGCCGCCTCCGACTCCAGGGCCAGATCCGCCAGCACGTTGCGCATCAGCGGCTTGTCGATCAGCAGCCCGCCGAAGGCGCGACGGTACGCCGCGTGGTGCACGGCCTGCGCCACCGCCTGGCGCATCAGCCCCGCCGACCCCACGGCGCAGTCCAGCCGGGTCGCCGTCACCATCCCGATGATCGTGCGGATCCCGCGCCCCTCGTCCCCGACCCGGCGCGCCCAGGTCGTCCCGTCGAACTCGACCTCCGCCGAGGCGTTCGACCGGTTGCCGAGCTTGTCCTTCAGGCGCTGGATCGCGAACGCGTTGCGCGAGCCGTCCTCCAGCACCCGGGGCACCAGGAAACAGGTCAGCCCCTCGGGAGCCTGGGCCAGGACCAGGAACCCGTCCGACATGGGTGCCGAACAGAACCACTTGTGCCCGGTCAGCACGTACGCGCCGTCCGCGCTCAGTGGCTGGGCGCGGGTCGTGTTCTCCCGTACGTCGCTGCCGCCCTGCTTCTCCGTCATGCCCATCCCGAGAAGCACCCCGGTCTTCTCATGAGGCGGCCGCAGCCCCTCCTCGTACACGAGGGAGGTCAGCAGCGGCTCCCAGACGGCGGCCAGCTCCGGGTCGGCGCGCAGCGCGGGCACCGCGGCGTGGGTCATCGACAGCGGGCAGCAGTGCCCCGCCTCGACCTGCGTCTGCACCAGGAACCCGGCCGCGCGGCGCACATGACCACCCGGACGGCTCCACGCCGCCGTCAGCCCCGCGTTGACGGACTTCCCGAGAAGCCGGTGCCAGGACGGATGGAAGTCGACCTCGTCGATCCGGTGCCCGTACCGGTCGTGCGTCCGCAGCCGCGGCGGGAACTCGTTGGCGAGCGCCCCCCACTCCCGCACCTGCGCCGACCCGGCCGACCGGCCCAGGGTCGTCAGTTCGTCCCGTGCGTCCGGGAACACGTCCGGCGCCAGATGGCGCTCCACGGCCTCCGCCAGAGCCCGGTCGGACAGGAAGACGTCGTACCCCACCAGGGGCGGAGGCTGATTGGTCACGGTGTGGGTGGTGGCTGCCATGCCGATACGGTAAGGAGGTGCAGGCAGCAAACGAAACACCCGAGCGGCGGCCCGGGAGCAGACTCCACCGGGCGCGCGTCCTCTACCGCAACGTGTCGAAGCGGAAGATGGTCTGGCTGCTCCTGAAGGACACCGTCAACTCGTGCATCGAGTACCGCATCCTCGGCCTCGCCGCCGAGGCCGCCTTCTTCACCCTGCTGTCCCTGCCCCCGCTGCTGCTCGGACTGATCGCGCTCCTCGGCTACGCCGACGACTGGACCAACACCAACACGGTCGCCAGCATCGAGGAGAACATCCTGCGCGCCGCCCGGACCGTCCTGTCCGAGCGGGGCGTCCGCGACATCGCCAAACCCCTCCTGGACGACGTCACCCAGGGCAAACGGCCCGACCTCATCTCGATCGGCTTCGCCATCGCCCTGTGGTCCGGCTCGCGCGCCGTGAACGTCTTCATCGACACGATCACCGTGATGTACGGGCTCGACGGACACCGCGGCATCGTGAAGACCCGGCTCCTCGCCTTTCTGCTCTACATCGTGGCGCTGCTCATCGGCGCGGTCGTCCTGCCGCTCGCGGTCGTCGGCCCGGACCGGGTGGTCGAACTGATCCCCTGGGGCACGGAGGTCGTCTCGGTGCTCTACTGGCCGGCCGTCATCCTGCTCTCGATCGCCTTCCTCACCACGCTGTACCACGTGTCCGTCCCCGTCCGCTCCCCATGGATCGAGGACATTCCCGGCGCGCTGATGGCCCTCGGCATGTGGGTGCTGGGCAGTTTCCTGCTGCGGATCTATCTGACCAGCCAGGTCGAGGGGCCCACGATCTACGGCTCCCTCGCCGCGCCGATCGCCGTGCTGCTGTGGATCGGCATCTCGGCCTTCGCGGTCCTCGTCGGCGCGGCCGTGAACGCGGCGATCGACCGCGTCTGGCCCTCGGTCGCCACCGCCGCCGCCCGCGAGGCCAACGAACGCGCCCGCGCCGCCCAGGCCGCCGACCTCGTCGCCCGGCTGCGCGCGGAGGCGGACGACG
The DNA here is from genome assembly GCF_053591435.1 of Streptomyces sp. NPDC003027. Lineage (NCBI taxonomy): Bacteria > Bacillati > Actinomycetota > Actinomycetes > Kitasatosporales > Streptomycetaceae > Streptomyces > Streptomyces sp. NPDC003027. The sequence goes on along the minus strand of NZ_JBSFTU010000004.1, from coordinate 30,546 downwards.
TGGACGAGGACGACCCGGACATGCCGTCGGAGTTCCCGGAACGGTGGTCGAGGTTCCTGCCCCCGGACGACGTCAAGTCACGCCTGCACTCGGGCTGGGAGAAGGACAGCCCGTAGGGGGAGCGGGGGACACCGGACCGGCGCCCGGAAAAACGCTTGGCTCGGCCGGGGGAGGCCGAGTTAAGGTCTGGTCGTTCTCGCGGACCGGCCGATGGGCTGTCCGCGTCTGTCCGCTCGGTGTGATCCAGGAGGTGTGACCGATGGCTGTTGTCGCGATGGGCACTGCCCGCTCCCAGCAGTTCTTCCACCCCACCTCCGTGGTCGCCGGCTGACCTTCCTCTCTTCGCGCCGTTCGGCGTGTGCCGGGGCCACCCTTCGAAGGGTTCCCCTTGTCTTTCTCCTCTGTTCAGGACTCGACCGCCTCGTCGTCCGCCTCGGACCCGCTGGTTCCGTACGGCTGGGACGCGGGCTGGGAGGCCGAGTTCGCCCCGTACGCCGCGCAGGGTCTGCTGCCCGGCCGGGTCGTGCGGGTCGACCGGGGCCAGTGCGATGTCGTCACCCCGGTCGGCACCGTGCGCGCCGACACCGAGTTCGTCGTTCCCCGCGACCCCCTGAAGGTCGTCTGCACGGGGGACTGGGCCGCGGTCGACCCGGACGGCGACCCGCGGTACGTACGGACGCTGCTGCCGCGCCGTACGGCCTTCGTGCGGTCGACGTCGTCCAAGCGCTCCGAGGGCCAGATCCTCGCGGCCAACGTCGACCACGCGATCATCGTCGTCTCGCTCGCCACCGAGCTGGACCTCGGCCGCGTCGAACGCTTCCTCGCCCTGGCGTGGGAGTCGGGCGCCCAGCCCCTCGTCGTGCTCAGCAAGGCCGACCTCGTGCCCGACCCGGTCGGGCTCTCCTACCTCGTCCAGGACGTGGAGACCACGGCGCCGGGTGTACGGGTGCTGCCGGTCAGCGCCTCGACGGGGGAGGGTGTGGAGGTCCTCGCCGCGGTGGTGGGGGGCGGTACGAGCGTGCTGCTCGGCGTCTCCGGAGCGGGCAAGTCGACGCTCGCCAACACCCTCCTCGGCGAGGACGTCATGAGCGTCCAGGCCGCCCGTGACGTGGACGGCAAGGGCCGCCACACCACGACCACGCGGAATCTGCTCCTGCTGCCCGAGGGCGGCGTCCTGATCGACACGCCTGGGCTGCGCGGCGTCGGCCTGTGGGACGCCGGGACCGGGGTGGGCCAGGTCTTCTCGGAGATCGAGAGCCTCGCGGAGGACTGCCGCTTCCACGACTGCGCCCACGAGGCGGAGCCGGGCTGCGCGGTCACGGCGGCCGTCGAGGACGGCACGCTGCCGGTGCGACGACTGGAGAGCTACCGCAAGCTCCTGCGCGAGAACCATCGCATCGTCGCGAAGACCGACGCCCGCGTGCGGGCCGAGATGCTGAAGGACTGGAAGCGCAAGGGCGCGGAGGGCCGTGCCGCGATGACACTGAAGCGCGGCCACGTGCGATAGCCCTCGGGCGGGCGGCCCCTCAAGCCGAGGGGCCGCCTCCCGCGAAACCGCCCCGCCACGCGCCCGGCCCCGCCCCACCCCCATGTCCGAAAACCGCCAGAAGCCTCTCTCCCGGTACCCCACACTGGAGATCGTGATGGACGAAGACACCCGGTACGAGGCGGTCAGCAGCCGGGACGCGCGGTTCGACGGGGAGTTCTTCTTCGCCGTGCGGACCACCGGGATCTACTGCCGGCCCAGCTGCCCCGCCGTCACCCCCCAGCGGAAGAACGTCACCTTCTTCCCGACCGCGGCCGCCGCCCAGGGCCACGGCTTCCGTGCCTGCCGACGGTGCCGGCCCGACGCCGTGCCCGGGTCCGCCGAGTGGAACGTGCGGGCCGACGTCGTCGGTCGCGCCATGCGGATGATCGGGGACGGTGTCGTCGACCGCGAGGGCGTGCCCGGGCTCGCCGGCCGGCTCGGCTACAGCGCCCGGCAGGTGCAGCGGCAGCTCACCGCCGAGCTCGGCGCGGGCCCCGTCGCGCTCGCCCGCGCCCAGCGGGCCCACACCGCACGGCTGCTCCTGCAGACCACCGGCCTGCCGATCACCGAGATCGCTTTCGCGTCCGGATTCGCGAGCGTGCGCCAGTTCAACGACACGATCCGCCGCATCTACGCCCGTACCCCCTCCGAACTCCGCGCCGAGTCCGGCACCGGCACGCCGCCCCGCACCACCCCCACCGCCCCCAAGGCCCGCACCGGCACGCCGCCCGCCACCGCCCACGCCGCCGGCGTGCCCCTGCGGCTCGCCCACCGCGGCCCCTACGCCGCCCGCGAGGTCTTCGACCTGCTCGCCGCCGAGGCCCTGCCCCGCGTCGAGGAGGTGGCCGGCGTCCCCGGCGCCCGCACCTACCGCCGTACGCTCCGCCTCCCGTACGGCACCGGCATCGCCTCCGTCGACGAGCGCACCGCCGGGCCCTGGCTGGAGGCCCGGATCCACCTCACCGACCTGCGCGATCTGACCACCGCCGTCCAACGGCTGCGCCGGCTCTTCGACCTGGACGCCGATCCGCACGCCGTCGCCGAGCGCCTCGGCTCCGACCCGCGGCTCGCCGCGCGCGTGGCCGCCCGCCCCGGCGTGCGCTCGCCCGGCGCGGCCGACCCCGAGGAGTTCGCCCTGCGCACCCTGCTCGGCCCGCACGAGGCGGCCCGGCTGACCGAGACCCACGGGACGGCCCTGGACACCGCGTGCGGCGGGCTCACCCACCTCTTCCCCGAACCCGCCGCGCTCACCGGCCACCCCCTCGCCGGCCCGCTCGCGGCCGCGCTCACCACCGGAGCCGTACGGCTCGACCCCGGCGCCGACCGGGACGAGGCCGAGCGGGTCCTGCGCGCCGTCCCCGGCGTCACCCCCACCGCCGCCGCCCTCATCCGTATGCGCGCCCTGGGCGACCCCGACGTGTTCCCGGAGGCCGTCGCCGACGCGGAGGCATGGCGACCCTGGAGGTCCTACGCCCTGCGCCACCTGCAAGGACGTCCGGCATGACCACCATCGACCGTGCGGCACACGGAGCGGGTCAACCCCAGACCACGGCCCCCACCCAGGCCCCGACGATCAGCAGGCACGAGAACAGCTCGACGAGCACGCTCGTGCCGGCCGCCCGCATCAGCGCGCGCGTGGACGCCTTCGCCGGGCCGTGACCGCCGAGGCGGAGGCGCTCGGAGAGGTAGATCCCGCCGACGAATCCCGGGATCGCGCCCAGTACGGGAACCAGGAAGAAGCCGAGGAACGCGCCGACCCCGGCGTACGCCACCATCCGCCGTGAGATGCCGACGCCGCGGAACCGGCGCTGGGGCAGCTGCCAGACGACCACCTGGGTGAGCAGCAGCAGCGCGGTCGAGGCGACGAGCAGGATCCAGGCGAGGCCGCTCTGCTGTTGCAGGGACCACCAGAGCACGGCGGCCCAGACGAGCCACGGCCCGGGGACGCCGGGAGCGAGCACCCCGAACAGGCCCAGCAGCATCACCATCGCCACCAGCAACAGCTGCCACACACCCATCTGTCCAGCGTGCAGGACGCACGGCGTCCGCGCAGGTCGCGGACGTACGGACGGGGGCGCGGCGGCCATGGTGTGGGCCCCGCTGTCACCGTCCCGCTCCTCCGTACGGATGGGCGGCTATGGCCGTCGCGCCCCGCCCGTCACCGCCGGGCCACCCAGCCCTTCTCGTACGCGTGCCAGCCCAGCTGGAGCCGGGTCGTCACCCCGGTCAGCTCCATCAGGCCCTTCACCCGGCGCTGGACCGTGCGCAGCCCCAGGTCCAGCTGTTTGGCCACGCTCGCGTCCGTCATCCCGGCGAGCAGGAGGGAGAGGATCTCCAGGTCCGTCGCGTCCGGACCCGGCACCTCCGTCTCCCGTACCTGCGCGCCCGCGCCGAGCCGCAGAGGGAGCGCGTCGCGCCAGACCGACTCGAAGAGACCCATGAAGGACTCCAGGAGCCCGCTCGCGTGGACCACCAGCGCCGCCGGCTCCGCGCCACGGCCCGTCAGCGGGACCATCGCCAGGGTGCGGTCCGCGACCACCAGCTTGGTGGGGACCCGGTCCACCACCCGGATCCGCTCCTCGCGGCCGAGCGCCGCCGCCAGTTCGACGAGGCCCGACGGCTGCGTCAGGACCTCCCGCTCGATCACCACCCGGTACCGCACGCCCCGCCCCGCCGCCAGCTCCTCCGCGTCGTTCTCCAGCCCGCTCACCGCGATCGGCTTGCCGGTCACCAGCGCGCAGACCTCGTCGGCCGCCCCCAGCTGGAGCTGGAGGAAACGGTGGGTGACCGCGCTCGCCCCGGTCACCACCTCCACCAGGTCGTGCACGGCCGGTTCCGCCGCCTCCGCGCGGTACTCCTCCGCCAGCAGCGCCGCCGCCAGCTCCGCCTGCTCCAGCTCATGCCGCTGCTGCGTCAGCAGCGCGCCCAGCGCGACCCCCGGCGGCGCGGCCACCCACCGCCCCGTCCCGGCCGAGGACTGCGCCGCCAGACCCTGCGACTCCAGCCGCCGCAGCGCCCGCTCGGTCTCCCCCTCCGGCAGGGCGAGCCGGTGTGCCAGATCCGTGACCTCGGCCGCGCCCAGCGCGACCAGCGCGCGGTACGCGGACTCCTGCCGCTCGTCGAGACCTATCGCTCCCAGCATCGCTGACCCACCCCTCGCCGGATCTCTCCGGACGTGCCCGGACGCCCCCGGACGACCCGGACATACCCCGGACGTTCGGCGGACGCATACGTTCCGTCGGTGCTCTGGCGGGAATCGGCCACGGCGCATTCCCGCCGCGCCCATCATCCCTGTACCACCCTCACCTCTGCCAATGTGGCGCCACCGCAGCACCAACAGCCTCCGGCGATGGGTCTTTTTGCCTGCCTGCGTGCCGGAATCAGATGGGGAGAGGGATGCGCCCGATTTCGCGTACGGCCCTGGGGGCGGCGACCGCCGCCGTCCCGGCCGTCACCGCGGTCGCGCCGTCCACGGCCGCCCCGCCGCAGGACCACCCGGCCGGCAGGCGACCTGTACGTCCACCCGGAGAACATCGGCTTCGCCAACGCCCTGTGGGGCGACAGAACCCCCTACGCCCAGGCCAATTCCTTCGCCGTCGACTCCGTGGGGGAATCCGCCTCCGAGCGGGACGAGAGCGTCTACTCTCAAGGCATCCCGATTCTCCGCCCCCGGTACGACCTGCCGGAGGACGGACCCCAGACCCTCGCCGCGACCGACGGCCAGAAGATCGCCCTCACCGCGACGGGTCACGCGGGCTACACGCCCGCCGCGCTCACACCGGCCACGCTCTCGTACTCCCACGACGGAGGCACGCCCTGGACGCGGGCGCAGGTCTCCCGGCAGGGCGGTGAGTGGACCGCGACCGTGAACCACGCGGGCGCGGCCGGCCAACCGGTCACCCTCAGGACCCAGCTGACGGACGCTCACCGCACCTCCGTCACCCAGACCGTGGTCAGCGCTGACGACGTGCGCTGACCACGACGGTCCGCCGGGCGTCCTTCCCGTGGGGGGTGGGGTCGCCCGGCGGACCCCTTTTTCGTTCCTTTTCCGGATGTCCCCTTTTCGCGCGGCCCGCGCGGTGGACAATAAGGGCATGACTCAGCAGGGGGACAACTGGTGGGACAAGCTGTACGACGACTCGGTCGGGGACACGGCGCCGGCCGCGACCGGTGACACGCTGGACGACCGCTTCGACTCCGCGTCCCGCGCCGTGCCCGCGTCGGTACGGCGGGAGACCGCCCCGCCCCGGCCGGCGAAGGCCCCGTGGGAACCCCCCGACGCGCACGCGGCCGGCCCCCGCACATTCGCCTCGGCGCCCGAAGTCCCGCCCCCGCCCCCTCCGCCACCCCCACCTCCCACCGAGGCCCCGACCGTGCGGGCCCCCGCCCCGCAGGACCCCGAGCCCGCTCCACCCCCCGAGGCGGCCGTCCGGGTCCCCGCGCCCCGCCCCCGCACCGCGCACATCGGCAGCCGCCCGCCCACCTACGAGCCCGAACCGACCGCCCTGCCCGCCGCCCACCCCGGCCAACTGGCCGATCTGGTCACCGATACCGTCCTCGACGGCGCCCGCTACGGCACCTACACCCTGCGCGCCGCCTCCGTCCGCGGCGACTCCGCCCGCTACCGCGGCGAACCCCGCCGCGACGCCCTGCTCACCGCCCGCTTCGGCCATCACGAAGCCGCCCTCGTCCTCGTCGCCGTGGCGGGCGGCGCCCGCGCCGCCGAAGGCACCCATCTCGCCGCCGTCGACGCCTGCCGCTGGATCGGCGAGGCCGTCGGCCGCAGCCACGCCCGGCTCTCCGAGGACATCCGGGCCGGCCGCCGCGGCGACCTCAAGTCCGGACTCCACCGGCTCACCGACCGGACCTACGGCAGACTCCGCGCCCGCGCCGCCGAGTTGGACGTCGAGCCGGCCGAGTACACCGCGAGCCTGCGCTGTCTGCTGCTCTCCGCCGACCCCGGCTGCCGGACCCGGGTCTTCTTCGGCATCGGCCGCGGCGGTCTCTTCCGGCTCCGGGACGGGGCCTGGCAGGACATCGAGCCGCAGGTCCCCGAACCGGCCGCGCCGACCGGCGCGCCCGTGGTCGGCTTCGGCTCCCCGCCCCGGGTGCCCCCGCCCGCGGCGCCCTCCCCGAAAGCGGCGCCGCCCTCCGCGAGCCCGGCGGCGACCCCGTCCGAGACGGAGGAGGGGGACCGGCTCACCATGAACCTCGGCATCACCACCGCCCCCGGCCCGTGCGTCGAGGACCCGCCCCCCGTCTCCCAGCGGGACCCTTCGCCCGCGCCCCCGGCCGAACCGTTCCGTTTCCGCGCCTCGGTGGCCCGCCCCGGCGACATCCTGCTCCTCGCGTCGCACGGCCTCGCCGAGCCGATGCGCGACGAGCCCGCCCTCGCACGCGAGCTGGCCGAACGCTGGGCCGCCCCCGAACCGCCCGGACTCGCCGCCTTCCTCGCCGACACCCAGCTGAGGGTGAAGGGGTACGCCGATGACCGTACGGCGGTGGGCGTCTGGGAGGCGTAACCGCCGGGCCCATGGGTTGATGGAGCCATGGCCAAACAGAACGTCGCAGAACAGTTCGTCGACCTCCTCGTCCGGGCGGGCGTCCCCCGCGTGTACGGCGTCGTGGGCGACAGCCTGAACCCCGTCGTCGACGCCATCCGCCGCACCTCCGGCATCGACTGGATCCAGGTCCGGCACGAGGAGGCCGCGGCCTTCGCGGCGGGCGCCGAGGCACAGATCACCGGCCGCCTCGCCGCCTGCGCCGGCTCCTGCGGCCCGGGCAATCTGCACCTCATCAACGGCCTGTACGACGCCCACCGGTCGATGGCCCCGGTCCTGGCCCTCGCCTCGCACATCCCGACCGCCGAGATCGGCCTCAGCTTCTTCCAGGAGACGCACCCCGACCGCCTCTTCACCGAGTGCAGCCACTACAGCGAGCTGATCTCCAGTCCGAAGCAGATGCCCCGGCTGCTCCAGACGGCCATTCAGCACGCCGTCGGACAGGGCGGCGTCAGCGTCGTCTGCCTCCCGGGCGACATCGCCGCCGAGCCCGCCCCCGAGAAGACGGTCGAGCACGCCCTCGTCACCAGCCGGCCCACCGTCCGACCGGGTGACACCGAGATCGAGGCGCTGGCACGGCTCGTCGACGACGCCGACCGGGTGACGCTGTTCTGCGGCAGCGGCACCGCCGGCGCGCACGCCGAGGTCATGCGGTTCGCCGAGCGGGTCAAGGCACCGGTCGGCCACGCCCTGCGCGGCAAGGAATGGATCCAGTACGACAATCCGTTCGACGTCGGCATGAGCGGACTGCTGGGCTACGGCGCCGCCTACGAGGCCACCCACGAGTGCGATCTGCTGCTCCTGCTCGGCACCGACTTCCCGTACAACGCCTTCCTGCCCGACGACGTCAAGATCGCCCAGGTGGACGTCCGGCCCGAGCACCTCGGGCGCCGTTCCAAGCTCGATCTCGCCGTCTGGGGCGACGTCCGCGAGACGCTGCGCTGCCTCACCCCGCGCGTGCGCGCCAAGACGGACCGCCGCTTCCTCGACAAGATGCTGAAGAAGCACGCCGACGCGCTCGAAGGGGTCGTGAAGGCGTACACCCGCAAGGTCGAGAAGCACGTCCCGATCCACCCGGAGTACGTCGCCTCCGTCCTGGACGAACTCGCCGACGACGACGCCGTCTTCACCGTCGACACCGGTATGTGCAACGTCTGGGCGGCCCGTTACATCACGCCCAACGGCCGCCGCCGGATCATCGGCTCCTTCAGCCACGGCTCGATGGCCAACGCCCTTCCGCAGGCCATCGGCGCCCAGTTCACCGACCGCCGCCGCCAGGTGATCTCGATGTCGGGCGACGGCGGATTCGCCATGCTGATGGGCGAGTTCCTCACCCTCGTCCAGCACGACCTGCCCGTGAAGATCGTCCTGTTCAACAACTCCTCGCTCGGCATGGTCGAGCTGGAGATGATGGTCGCCGGACTCCCGTCGTACGGAACGACCAACCACAACCCCGACTTCGCCGCTATCGCCCGGGCGGCCGGCGCCTACGGGGTACGGGTCGAGAAGCCGAAGCAGCTCGCGGGAGCCCTCAAGGACGCCTTCAAGCACCAGGGCCCGGCTCTCGTGGATGTCGTCACCGACCCCAACGCGCTCTCCATCCCGCCGAAGATCCGCGCCGACATGGTGACCGGATTCGCCCTCTCGGCGGGAAAGATCGTGCTCGACGGAGGCGTCGGACGCATGCTCCAGATGGCCCGCTCCAACTTGCGCAACGTTCCCCGGCCGTGAATGCGGGCCGGTGGGTGGGGCATGCATCCCCGTGAGCCTGTTCGACGACGTCTGGGTGGGGGGTTATGGCCGGCGAGGCGGGACAGCCGACTCAACTGCTGAAGAAGGTGGGATGCGCCGATCTCACCGCGGTGCCGGAGGTGCGGCACGCGTTACGCGCGATGCTGCGGAAATGGGGAAGACCGGGCGCCTCCGACGTGGCGGAGCTGCTCACGAGCGAGCTGGTGACCAACGCCCTGGTCCACACGGAGCACGGCGCGGTGGTGACCGCGACCGTCGTCCCCGAGAGCCTCAGGGTGGAGGTCCGGGACTTCGTCCCCGGCCTGACCGAGCCGCACGTACCGACCGCCGACGACGGTACGCACGGCAGGGGACTGGTCCTGGTCGAAGCGCTGGCCGACTCCTGGGGCGTCGAGGAGCAAGGGGTGGGCAAGGTGGTGTGGTTCGAACTGAACGGCGGGGCCGCCCGATGAGGGCGGCCCCGCCGTCCGGTCCACGCGTACGGTGCTCAGCCAAACTGCTGCTCAAGGTCCTTGAGCTTGCGCTCCAGGGAGTCGAGCCGCGGCAGCGCCTGGGTGTCGTCCTCGGCGGTGAGGTCCACCGTCCGCGGTTCAACGCCCTGCACGGCCTGGAGGGAGGGCCGGGGTCGAAGCGGCAGTTGTCCGGGTTCCGCTATGGCGGGCTCCGCGACGGCCGCTCCCACGGACGTCGCGGAGCCCGTGCCGGAGTTCAGCGCGGCCATCTCGACGTGGCGCCCGCCGCCGCGGCCGAGCCCGAAGGCCCGGTGCTGCCGGTTGATCGCCCTGAGCCTGGCCCGGTCGAGTCGTCCCTGCTCGCGTCTGCGCAGCCGGTTCTGCCGCTTCTCGCGCCGGTCCTCGCGGACCTCGTCGACCGCCTCGTCCAGCGTCCGTACGCCTTCGAGCAGCATCAGCGACCAGGCGGCGAAGGTCTCGCGGGGCGCCCGCAGCCACCGTACGATCCGGATCTGCGGCAGCGGACGGGGCACCAGGCCCTGTTCGCGGAGCGCCGCCCGGCGGGTCTGCTTGAGGGCCCGGTCGAAGAGGACCGCCGCCGAGAGGGACATGCCCGCGAAGAACTGCGGGGCGCCCGCATGCCCCAGGCCCCTGGGGGCGTGCACCCAGTTGAACCAGGCCGCGGCCCCCGCGAACGTCCAGACCAGGAGGCGTGAGCCGAGAGCGGCGTCGCCGTGGCTGGCCTCGCGGACCGCGAGGACCGAGCAGAACATGGCCGCGCCGTCGAGGCCGAAGGGGACGAGGTACTCCCAGCCCCCGGTGAGGTTGAGGTTCTGCCGGCCGAAGCCGACGAGCCCGTGGAAGGAGAGGGCGGCCGCGACGGCCGCGCAGCAGAAGAGCAGGACGTAGGAGGCGGTGCCGTAGATCGCTTCCTTGCGTCTGCGGCGTTCCTCGCTGCGTTCCCAGGAGTCATCGGCCGCGGCCTGGTCACCGGCGCGCTTGCCGCGCGCGAGCACCGCCACCGCCGTCAGGACTCCGGCCACCATGACGCCGCCCGGAAGCAGCCAGTCCAGCGATATGTCGGTCAGTCTCATGCGGTGTCCCTTGCATCGCAGTAGGGCGTTTCGGCGGCCATACTGGCCGACCTCGACGGGCCCTCAAGGACTTTCGCGGCAAGAGCACGCCAACGGGGCCGCATGGCATACGAATAGGTGCCATCTGCCCGAACGGCTGCGCGAGGGAAGGGGGTTGTGTTCGATGTACGCCACCCGTGGGGGTGGCGTAAGCGCCGGGGGAGCGTCAGGCGGTCGCGGCGAGCCGGCGGACCCGCTCGGCGTCGCAGGTGCGCGGACACGTCGTACAGGTGTCCTCGGGGCGCAGCGTGTAGAAGAAGCAGCACGTGGCCCGGTCCCGGGTCGCGGCGGGCGGGGTGTCGGCCGTCCCCGTCCCGGCCAGTTCGCGGAAGCCCGCGGCGCCGGCGAAGGGCTTTGCGGTGCCGGGCATCAGGAGCTCCAGCTCCTCCATCGCCCGGGCCTCCTCGCCGAGCAGGCCGGCGATGTACCAGAGCCCCTCGACGATCTCGTCCGTCGCCATGCCCCACAGCGCGCGCCGCCCGCGCCGCATCCGCGGTCCGAAGCCGGTCAGGACGTCCTCGAAGTGCTCGGCGAGCGAGGCCCTGACCTCGGCGCGCAGCGCCTCCTCGTCGGGGACGACCCGGGCGCCGGGCAGCGCGGCCGCGGGGTCGCCGGGCAGGCAGGCGAACTCCTCGACGCGGACGGTGATCCGTCCGAGCGTGCGGTGGAAGGAGACGTCACGGACGGGCACGCGGGGCACCCTGCGGTGGAGGAACCAGGGGACGGTCACCAGAAGGCAGGCGGGCCAGGCGTACCGGTGCAGCCCGAAACTCGCGATCACATCGAGGCGGGCGCGCCGGCCGTAGTCGCGCAGCACCTGCGCGTCGTCCCAGGCGAGGAAGGCGTCGAGCGCGGCGCCCCCGGCCGCGAGCTCCTCCGCGCCGACCCAGCCGCCGCCGCGCGGCAGCCGCTCGCCGGGGCCCGCCTCCGCCATGCGCAGTCCGCCGAACACGTCGCCGACGCGGGCGTAGGAAGCCGCGACGGGCGAGGTGAGGGGGGCGGGGAGCAGGGCGGGGACGGCCATGGCGGGACCACCGAATCGCGATCGTTAGCAGGTTAGCCTTACCTTACCCGAAACGATCGATGTTTGCCCTTCTCCTCCAGGGGGCAAACCCCCCGGTCTCCTCGGAGCGGGCGTGTCGCCTAGGGTGCACACGGGGCGCCGGTATCGGGAGCCGGGCCCGGCACGACCCCGCAGGAGGACCCGGGTGGAGCAGAGCGGAGCGCGCGAGCGCGCGGCGCAGGAGCCGTACCCACCGTACGGCGACGCCGTACGCCTCCCCGAGCAGGCACGCGGCGGGCCGCCCGTCCCGGCGCCGCTAGCCCCCCGCTCCGTCCAGCGGCACTCCGTACGCGGCCAGATCCTCCAGGCACTGCGTGCCGCGCTCGTCGGCGGCGACCTGATCCCCGGCGAGGTCTACTCCGCCCCCGCCCTCGGTGAACGCTTCGGCGTCTCGGCGACCCCGGTGCGCGAGGCGATGCAGCAGCTGGCGACCGAGGGCGCCGTCGAGGTCGTACCGAACCGGGGCTTCCGGGTCACCGAACGCACCCCGTGCGAGCTCGCCGAGCTCGCCGAGGTCCGCGCACTCCTCGAGGTCCCCGTCATGCTGCGCCTGGCCCGCACGGTCCCGGCCGCCCGCTGGGCCGAGCTGCGCCCCCTCGCCGAGGCCACGTCGGCCGCCGCCGCCCGCGGCGACCGAGCCCACTACGCCGAGGCCGACCGCGCCTTCCACCGTGCGGTCCTCTCCCTCGCCGGCAACGCCCAGCTCGTCGCCGTCGCCGACGATCTGCACCGCCGCTCCCAGTGGCCCCTGACGAGCGCCCCCGCCACCCGGCACGCCGACCTCGTCGCGGACGCGGCGGAACACACCGCCCTGCTCGACGCGCTCGTCGCCCAGGACCTGACCGTCGTGCGGTCCCTCGTACGGGAGCACTTCACGGGTTCCGACGGCTGACTCCTCCCCGACACCCGCACGGACTAAGGTCGGTGGCGTGAGGTGTCCCATGCCGTCCCCGGCCCTGTCCACGGCGCGACGGGGGCTCCCCTCGCCGAACGCGGGGGGTGGGCGCCCATGACCGGTCCCGTACGGGTCGAGCGCCCCGCGCCCGGCCGGGAGACCGAGGCCGCGGCTCTGCTCGGCTGGCTCACGGACCCGGACGCCCCCCGCCTGTGCCTGGTCACCGGAGGCCCGCGGCGGGGCAAGAGCGCCCTGCTCGCCTGGCTCGCGGCACACGGCACCCGTTCCGGCGGCTCCCGGCGCGGACGCGCGGGGCGCGAACTGATCGAGCTGGCCGGGCAGAGCGCGCTGGGCGCGGCCTGGACGATCGCCAACCGGCTGGGGGTGGTGGCCGGAACGCCCGGCGAGCTCGTCCACGTCCTCGCCACCACCGAGGTGCGCCGCGCGGCCCTCATCCTGTCGGACCTGGACGAGGCCGCCGAACCGGAGGCCCTCGCCGAACTGATCGCCGAGCTGGACGCGTCGGGCCGGATGCGCCTTCTCGTCGAGACCCGCACCGGAACCCCGCCCCACACGCTCCTCGCCGCCCGGCACGCCACGGTCGTCGACCTGGGATCCGACGAGTGCGACGCCGAGCGGCCGGGCGGTGACGACGCGCTCGGGCGGGGGGATGCCCAGGGCGCCGGGCGGGGCGAGCGGGCGGACGGCCGGCGGGCCGGACTCGCCGAGCGGGGTGCTCGGCGAGGGCCCGGGGGTTCAGGCAGCGGTCATCGACCCGGCGTGCCCGGCGAGCCCGCCGAGGGGTACCGGGCGTGGCGGCGCGCGGTGGACCCGGCCGACCCGGTCGCCGTCTGCGCGGCCGACCCTTCGCAGGTGACCCGCGCCTATCTGGCGGAACCCGGCGACGACCACGGCGGGCTGCGCTCCGCCTGGATACGCGCCGGTCAGTCCCTCTCCCGGGAGCAGGGCTCCGCCGACCGGGCCGTGGTCCTGCTCGCCGCCCTCGGCGACGGCGCCGACCCCCGGCTGCGCCCAGCCCTCGAGGAGCTGACCGTCCGCTCGCCCTGGCGGGTCCGCTGGACCCGGGCACGCGGTGATCTCACCCCGCCCTGGCCCGGCCCGGTCACCGCTCTCGGCGCCGTCGGTGACCAGCTGCTGGTCGCCGGTCCCACCGGCGACGTCCACCTGCTCCAGGCCGGGGACGCGCGGCCCGCCGGGCGGCTCCTTCCGGGCCCCGCGGGCCGGGTCAAGGCGCTCGCGCCCGCGGCGGACGGGACCGTGCTCCTGCTCGACGAGCGCGGCCGGCTGCACGCGGTACGGGGAGCGGCGCCCCGCCCCGCGTATCTGGAACGGCTCACCCAGGCCGTCACGGCGACCCTCACCCGGCATCCGGGCACCGCCCTCGCGGCGATCGGGGGCTCGGTGGTGGTGGGTGACCGGCTCGGGTCCGTGCACGCCTTCGGGCTGACGGGCATTCACCAGGCCGCCCTGCACAGCGGCCGGGTCGCGGCGGTCACCGCCGTCGAGACCTCTACGCCCTTCGTGTGCAGCGGCGGTACCGATGGCGCTGTCCGCCTCTGGACCCCGGGGAAGGAGCCGAACCCGCACCCGGCCCCGCTCGCCGAACGCCCCGCCCCGGTCGTCACCCTCCACGCGGCGCAGACCCCTCGCGGCCCGGTCCTGGCGGTCGCCTGGGCCGACGGCCTCGTGGAACTGCGCCACCTGGATACCGGAGCCCTCCACCGCTTCCGCCCCGGCCCACCCGTCCGCGCCGTCGCGGTCACCCCGGAGGGCGACCTGATCGTGGGCATGGACGACGCACTGGTACGCCTGGAGCCCGCCGGCGGCGCTCGCTGAGTTCCACTGTCCGCCGGCCCGGCGGCCGGGCCGACGGAACGTCAGGCGGCTGTTGTGGGCGCCAGTTGGGACGCCAGCCAGGTCGGGACGCCGCCCAGGAGGCGGAAGAGGCGGGCTGCCTCCGCGCGCAGCCGGCCGGCCTCCGGTTCGGTCTCGGTGTTCGCCAGGGCCGTCAGGGCCGGGGCCGTGCCGACGAGGAAGCCGAGCTCCTCGCGGATGCGCAGTGACTCGGCGAAGCCGTGCCGGGCCTCCGCCAACTCGCCCTCGCGCAGCGCCAGTCCGGCCAGATGGCGCCAGGTGGAGGAGAGCAGCAGTGTGTCGCCCCGGTCCGTCGCGCCCGCGTGGGCGCGGCGGTAGGCCGCGCGGGCCGCCTGGGGGGAGTCGCCGAGGTTCTGGGCGATCAGCCCGCGCCGGAAGTCGAGCAGCGGGCGCCCTTCGGCCGCGGGACCGATCAGCGCGGCCGCCCGGCCGAGCGCCGCGCGGGCCTCGTCGGCCCTGTCCCGTACGCCGAGGAGCGTCGACGCGTAGGCGAGATAACCGCGTTCGCACGCCGCGGCCCCGCGCTCCTCGTCGCTCTGGGCGACCGCCTCGGCCGCTCGCAGCGCCTCTTCCGCCTCCGCCCAGCCCTGCTCGGTGTAGAGGCAGCGCTCGATCAGCAGCGCGGCCCTTTCGAGCGCCGCCGCCGGTTCGGCCGCGCGGGGCGTGAGCAGGGCGGCCGCGTCCGTCCAGCAGCCGCGCGAGCGCAGCCGCCATATGGCGGTCTCCATGGGGGTCTCCTTGCCGTAGGCAAGGGACGGATCGTCGCCACCCGTCGTTTCGGAACCAGACATGGCGGTGTCCGCCACATTGCCCTCCCCGAGCGCGCCATTGAGCCGTTGGGTCAGGTCGCATCTCAGCACGAACCAGAGGGCCTGGCCAAGGGGTCAGGTGAATTATTTCACAAGAGCCTGACGGACTCCGGTATACGGACACCTTCGGGGCGCGGTTTCGGGTGGCTCGGGGCGACGGGCTCACGCTCCCTCGAAAAGGTGAACCCCGCCGCGACCCCCCAACTGACGGCACGGACGTGCCCCTCGTCCGGCGCCGACCGGGCACGCCTCCTCGGCTACGGCGCTCCCGCACGCACCAAGCGCCCCCGGAGGCGAACCGAGCCCCCCCGAAAAACTCAGCTCATCCGGAGGGCGAGGAAGAAGTCGAGCTTGTCCTCCAGGCGCGACAGGTCTCTGCCGGTCAGTTGCTCGATCCTGCCCACTCGGTAGCGCAGGGTGTTGACATGCAGGTGGAGGCGGGTCGCGCAGCGGGTCCAGGAGCCGTCGCAGTCGAGGAAGGCTTCGAGGGTGGGGATGAGTTCGGCGCGGTGGCGGCGGTCGTAGTCGCGCAGGGGGTCGAGGAGGCGGGCGGTGAAGGCGCGGCGGACGTCGTCGGGGACGAAGGGGAGCAGGAGGACGTGGGAGGCGAGTTCGTGGTGGCCGGCGGCGCAGACGCGGCCGGGGCGGGCGGCGGCGACGCGGCGGGCGTGGCGGGCTTCTTCGAGGGCGCCGCGCAGTCCTTCGGCGGAGTGGACGGCGGCGCTGACGCCGAGGGTGAGGCGGCCGTCGTCGGCGAGGCCGGAGGAGAGGGGGTCGCGTACGGCGGCGAGGAGGGCGTCGGCGTGGAGGCCGATGCCGGGCGTCTGGCTCTCGTCCTCGCTGTCGGGGAGGGGGCCGGCGGGGAGGGGGACGAGAGCGATGGCCTCGTCCCCGTGGTGGGCGACGGCGATCCGGTCGGCGGAGTCGGCGCCGACGGTGGCGGGGTCGACGAGGATCTCTTCCAGGAGCGCCTGGGCGACGGGCCCGGTGTCGACGGGGGTGCCGGTGGCGCCTTCCTGGTCCCATTCGACGCGTGCGACGACGACCTGCCAGTGCGGCGCGGTGCCGAGGCCGGGGAGCAGGACGGGGGCGGCGACGCGCAGGCGGGCGGCGATCTCGGCGGGTGCGGCGCCCGTCTGGACGAGTTCGAGGACTTCCTGGGCGAGTCGGCGCCGTACGGTGCGGGCGGCGTCGCGCCGGTCGCGTTCGACGGCGATGAGCTGGGTGACGCCTTGGAGGAGGTCGAGCCGGGCGGCGGGCCAGTCGCCGGCGTCGGCTTCGACGGCGAGCAGCCAGTCGGACAGCACGGTTTCGCGCACGTCTCGGGAGGCGGACGGTGCGCCGCGTCCGGTGTTGCGGATCGGGAAGAGGGAGTAGGTGGTTCCGCCGAGGGGGAGCCGGTGGGGGCCGCGCCGTCCGGTGCGGGTGGCGGCGAGGTGTTCTCCGGCGAGTGCGGCGGCGAGTCCGGCTTCGAGGGGGTCGCCGGCGCCGGCGATCTGGCGGCCGGTGGGGGAGAGGACCCAGGCGTGAAGGTCCAGGTCGGAGCCGAGGAGGTCGAGGACGACCTCGGGTCCGCCGCCGGCGGGGCCGGAGGTCATCAGGCGTCGGTGGCGGTCGACGACGGCGGCGAGGTCGCCCGCGCGCTCGCCGGAGACCTGTCGAACAACATGCTCGGTGATCGTTGCGAACGCAACGGACTCGTTCACCGCGAACAGCGGCAGCCGATGGCGCAAACATGCCTGTACGAGGTCGTCCGGGATGTCGCCGAGCTCGGCTTCGCCGGCCGCCAGTGCCGCCACTCCGGCGGAGGCGAGGATCCGGACGAAGGGTTCGGCGTCCTCGGGCTCCCTCAGCCAGGCGAGGCCGGTGAGGACCAGCTCGCCACCGGACAGATACCTGCTGGGGTCCTTGAGGTCCGTCGTCATCACGCCACGGACCGTGCGGTCCAGCTCTTCCTCGCCACCGAGGAGGCGCAGCCCCAGCGCGTCGGTTTCCAGCAGTGCGCGCAGCCGCATCTCGTCTCCGCCGTTCCTTTTCGTCCGTCGCGCTCGTGCGTCGCGAAAACTGTCCCGTTGTCGTCGGTGGCGTGGTGCCGCCGTTTCCAGGGGAAAACGGCGAGGTTACCGAGCCCCGCCTTTCGTTCGAATCTACAAGACGAGGAAGGTCACCAGCCAACTCCTTCATGTTTTCGGTGACTGCACCCTGGCCTGCCGGGCTTGTGTACTAGGCCACACATCGCGTGAACAGCACATGAACAAGCAATCGAAGTCGAGGGCCGGCCGTCCCCCCGGGCCCGTGCGACGGACCCCTGATCATCAGAATCACTAGAAGAGAGCCACCATGGACTTCCTTCGCCCCGCCAGCTGGGAGGAGGCGCTCGCCGCCAAGGCCGAGCACCCCACGGCCGTGCCCATCGCCGGTGGTACGGACATCATGGTCGAGATCAACTTCGACCACCGGCGTCCCGAGTACCTCCTGGACCTGAACCGTATCGAGCTGCTGCGCGAGTGGGAGGTCGGCGAGGAGAACGTCCGCCTCGGTGCCTCCGTTCCGTACACCCAGATCATGGAGCACCTGCGGGCCGAGCTCCCCGGTCTGGCGCTCGCCTCGCACACGGTCGCCTCGCCGCAGATCCGCAACCGCGGTGGTGTCGGCGGCAACCTGGGCACCGCGTCGCCGGCCGGTGACGCGCACCCCGCGCTGCTCGCGGCGGGTGCCGAGGTCGAGGTCGAGTCGCAGGCCCGCGGCAGCCGCCTGATCCCGATCGACGAGTTCTACACGGGCGTGAAGCGCAACGCGCTGGAGCCCGACGAGCTGATCAAGACCGTCCACATCAAGAAGGCGGACGGGCCCCAGCAGTACTCCAAGGTCGGTACGCGCAACGCGATGGTCATCGCGGTCTGCGCCTTCGGCCTGGCGCTGCACCCGGAGACCCGGACGGTGCGCACCGGCATCGGTTCGGCCGCGCCGACCCCGATCCGCGCCAAGGAGGCCGAGGCCTTCCTGAACGCGGCTCTGGAGGAAGGCGGCTTCTGGGACAGCGGCAAGATCATCACGCCGTCGGTGGCCAAGCAGTTCGCCGACCTGTGCTCGGGTGCCGCCAACCCGATCGACGACGTCCGAGGCACCGCCAAGTACCGCCGTCACGCCGTAGGCATCATGGCTCGCCGCCAGCTCGGCTGGACCTGGGAGCAGTACCGCGGCACCGGCCGCACGCTTGAGGGAGCTGCATAACCATGCGCGTCAATTTCACGGTCAACGGTCGTCCGCAGGAAGCCGACGACGTCTGGGAGGGGGAGTCCCTCCTCTACGTCCTGCGTGAGCGGATGGGCCTGCCCGGCTCCAAGAACGCCTGCGAGCAGGGCGAGTGCGGTTCCTGCACGGTCCGCCTGGACGGTGTGCCGGTCTGTTCGTGTCTGGTCGCCGCCGGGCAGGCCGAGGGCCGTGACGTCGTCACGGTCGAGGGTCTGGCCGACTTCGCCAAGCAGCGCGAGGAGCACGGCGGCTGCGCGAGCGGCGCCTGCGGCACCACGCTCGACGAGGCCAAGCGGTGGGAGGCCAAGCCCGGTCAGGACTCGCAGACCGGTGAGGGTGTCGCACTCTCCCCGATCCAGCAGGCGTTCATCGACGCCGGCGCCGTCCAGTGCGGCTTCTGCACCCCGGGTCTGCTGATCGCCGCGGACGAGCTCCTGGAGCGCCAGAGCGACCCGTCCGACCAGGACATCCGCGAGGCCCTCTCCGGCAACCTCTGCCGCTGCACGGGCTACGAGAAGATCCTCGACGCGGTCCGCCTGGCGGCGGCCCGCCAGGAACGCCAGGGAGAGGCGGTCTGACATGGCTCAGAACACCCGCACCGTTCCGGCCGGTACGCCGACGAACGTCACGCAGAACCACACCAAGGGCGGCATCGGCGAGTCCACGCTCCGCCCGGACGGCACCCTGAAGGTCACGGGCGAGTTCGCTTACTCCTCGGACATGTGGCACGAGGACATGCTGTGGGGCCAGACCCTGCGCTCCACCGTGGCCCACGCCGAGATCGTCTCCATCGACGTCTCCGAGGCGCTCGCGATGGGCGGCGTGTACGCCGTCCTGACCTACGACGACCTGCCGGCCGAGATGAAGAACTACGGTCTGGAGATCCAGGACACCCCGGTCCTCGCCCACGGCCGGGTACGGCACCACGGCGAGCCGGTGGCCCTGGTCGCCGCCGACCACCCCGAGACCGCCCGCCGCGCGGCCGCCAAGATCAAGATCGAGTACCGGGAGCTGCCCCTCGTCACCGACGAGGCCTCCGCGCTCGCCCCCGACGCGCCGCTGATCCACGAGGGCCGCGACGACCACCACGCCGGCCACGTCCCGCACCCGAACATCGTGCACCGCCAGCCGATCATCCGCGGCAACGTGGAGGAGGCGCGGAAGAGGGCCGATGTGATCGTCGAGGGCGAGTACACCTTCGGCATGCAGGACCAGGCGTTCCTCGGCCCGGAGTCCGGTCTCGCCGTGCCCGCCGAGGACGGCGGTGTCGACCTCTACGTCGCCACCCAGTGGCTGCACTCGGACCTCAAGCAGATCGCTCCCGTCCTCGGTCTCCCCGAGGAGAAGGTCCGTATGACGCTCTCCGGCGTCGGCGGTGCCTTCGGCGGCCGCGAGGACATCTCGATGCAGATCCACGCCTGCCTCCTGGCGCTGCGCACCGGCAAGCCGGTCAAGATCGTCTACAACCGGTTCGAGTCCTTCTTCGGGCACGTGCACCGCCACCCGGCGAAGCTCTGGTACGAGCACGGCGCCACCAAGGACGGCAAGATCACGCACATGAAGTGCCGGATCGTGCTCGACGGCGGTGCCTACGCCTCGGCCTCCCCGGCCGTCGTCGGCAACGCCTCGTCCCTCTCGGTCGGCCCGTACGTCGTCGACGACGTCGACATCGAGGCGATCGCCCTCTACACCAACAACCCGCCCTGCGGCGCGATGCGCGGTTTCGGCGCCGTCCAGGCGTGCTTCGCGTACGAGGCGCAGATGGACAAGCTCGCGGCGAAGCTGGGCATGGACCCGGTGGAGTTCCGCCAGCTCAACGCCATGGAGCAGGGCACGATCATGCCGACCGGCCAGGTCGTGGACTCGCCGGCCCCGGTCGCCGAGCTGCTGCGCCGGGTCAAGGCCCGTCCCATGCCGCCGGAGCGCCAGTGGGAGTCCGCGGGCGAGGGCGCGGACGTCCGCGCGCTGCCCGGTGGTCTGTCCAACACCACGCACGGCGAGGGTGTCGTCCGCGGTGTCGGCTACGCCGTCGGCATCAAGAACGTCGGCTTCTCCGAGGGCTTCGACGACTACTCCACCGCCCGCGTGGTCCTGCAGCTCATCAACGGCGAGCCCGTCGCGATGGTCCACACGGCCATGGCGGAGGTCGGCCAGGGCGGCGTCACCGTGCACGCCCAGATCGCCCGCACGGAGCTGGGCGTCACCCAGGTGACCATCCACCCGGCCGACACGCAGGTCGGCTCCGCCGGTTCGACGTCCGCCTCCCGGCAGACGTACATGACCGGTGGCGCGGTGAAGAACACCTGTGAGGCCGTCCGCGAGAAGGTCCTGGAGATCGGCCGGCGCAAGAACGGCTCGTACCACCCCGCCTGGGCGACCGCCGAGCTGCTCCTGGAGAGCGGCAAGGTCGTCACCGACGGCGGCGAGGTCCTCGCGGACATCGCCGACATCCTGGAGGGCGAGGAGCCGATCGACATCGAGCTCGAGTTCCGCCACCGTCCCACCCAGGCGTTCGACCTCAAGACGGGCCAGGGCGACGGTCACGTCCAGTACACCTTCGCCGCGCACCGCGCGGTGGTGGAGGTGGACACCGAGCTCGGCCTGGTGAAGGTCATCGAGCTCGCGACCGCCCAGGACGTCGGCAAGGCGCTCAACATGCTCTCCGTCGTCGGCCAGATCCAGGGTGGTACCACCCAGGGCCTGGGCGTCGCGGTGATGGAAGAGATCATCGTGGACCCGAAGACCGCGAAGGTGAAGAACCCCTCCTTCACGGACTACCTGATCCCGACGATCCTCGACACGCCGACCATCCCGGTCGACGTACTCGAACTGGCCGACCCCAACGCGCCGTACGGCCTGCGGGGACTCGGCGAGGCCCCGACCCTGTCGTCGACTCCGGCCGTCCTCGCGGCGATCCGGAACGCGACGGGTCTGGAGCTGAACAAGACGCCGGTCCGCCCCGAGGCGCTCACCGGCACCCTGTAGGACCCTCCGGGCGGTGTGTGCCTCCCAGGAACGTCACACTTCCCCGCCCCCACCGCCCGGAGCCCCCCGCAGTGCAGCAGTACTGATCCACCCGTTCGTCTCGGGCCGTCCCCCGGGTCGTGCAGCCCACGCAGCATCCCAAATCCCGCAGCTTCTCTGACCTTCGGAAAGTCTTATGCGGGTGCCCCTTTGAACCTTGGGAGTAGGCCCCATGACCCAGTCGTCTGTGGAGCCCAAGACCGCTTCGGAGGACGCGGGCTCCGGCTCGAACGTCCCCGCCGGCAGATCTTGGCTCGACCGGTACTTTCACATCTCGGAGAGAGGATCCACCGTCGCGACGGAGATCCGCGGCGGCGTCACCACCTTCATGGCGATGGCGTACATTCTCCTGCTCAACCCTCTGATCCTCGGCGGCAAGGATGTGGACGGCAACGTCCTCAGCCAGCCCGCCCTCATCACGGCGACCGCTCTGGCCGCCGCTGCGACCACTCTCCTGATGGGCTTCTGGGGCAAGGTCCCGCTCGCCCTGGCGGCCGGCCTCAGCGTCTCCGGCGTGCTGTCCTCGCAGGTCGTCTCCGTCATGACCTGGCCGCAGGCGATGGCCATGTGTGTGGCCTACGGCGTGATCATCTGTCTCCTGGTCGTCACCGGCCTCCGCGAGATGATCATGAACGCGATCCCGTTGGCGATCAAGCACGCGATCACCATCGGCATCGGCCTCTTCATCGCGATCATCGGCTTCGTCAAGGCCGGCTTCGTCCACGAGAACCCCTCTCCCGGCGGTGGCCCGGTCACCCTCGGCCCCCTCGGTGAACTCCAGGGCTGGCCCGTCCTGATCTTCGCGGTCACCCTGCTGCTGATCTTCGCCCTCCAGGCGCGCCACATCCCCGGCGCCATCCTGATCGGCATCGTCGTCGGCACGGTCGTCGCCATGATCGTCAACGCGATCGCCGACATCCCCGCCAAGGGCGCGGGCGCCTGGTTCGCCGGCGCGCCGGAGCTCAACGGCAGCGCCGTCTCCGCACCGGACTTCTCGCTCATCGGCGAAGTGTCCTTCAGCGGCTGGGGCGACGTCGGCTACATCACGATCACCATGATCGTCTTCACTCTGGTGCTCGCGGGCTTCTTCGACGCCATGGCGACCATCATCGGTGTCGGCTCCGAGGCCAACCTCGCCGACGACAAGGGCCGGATGCCCGGCCTGTCCAAGGCCCTGTTCATCGACGGCGCCGGCGGTGTCATCGGCGGCGGCGTCGGCGGCTCCGGCCAGACCGTCTTCGTGGAGTCCGCCACGGGCGTCGGCGAGGGAGCCCGTACGGGCCTGTCCTCCGTCGTCACCGGCGTGTTCTTCGCCGCCTGTCTCTTCTTCACCCCGCTCACCGCGATCGTGCCCGCCGAGGTCGCCTCCGCGGCCCTGGTCGTCATCGGCGCGATGATGATGCAGAACGCCAAGCACGTCGACTGGAGCGACCGCTCCGTCGCGATCCCGGTGTTCCTCACCGTGGTCCTGATGCCGTTCACGTACACCATCACCACGGGTGTCGCGGCCGGTGTCATCTCCTACGCCGTCATCAAGGTGGCGCAGGGCAGGGCACGCGAAGTGGGGGCCTTCATGTGGGGCCTGACCGCGATCTTCGTCGTGTACTTCGCGATCCATCCGATCGAGAGCTGGCTGGGCGTCAGCTGACGCCCGTACCGCCGCCCTCCACACATATCGAGGAGTTCGAGATGCTGGACATCGCCGAAGAGCTGCACCGGTGGGTCGAGCAGGGACGCGAGTTCGCCGTCGCCACCGTGGTGGCGGTCGGCGGCAGCGCACCCCGGCAGCCCGGCGCCGCACTCGCCGTCGACAGCGACGGCACGGCGATCGGCTCGGTGTCCGGCGGATGTGTGGAGGGCGCGGTCTACGACCTGTGCCAACAGGCACTCGAAGACGGCAGGACCGTCGTCGAGCGCTTCGGATACAGCGACGAGGACGCCTTCGCCGTGGGCCTGACCTGCGGCGGAGTCATCGACATCCTCGTCACGCCGGTACGCGGCGGGGTCTTCCCCGCCGCACTCCAGGCCGCCGCCTCCGCCGAGGCGGCGGCCCTGGCCCGGATCGTCGACGGCCCCGCCGACCTGATGGGCCGGGCGCTCCTCGTCCGCCCCGACGGCTCGTACGAAGGCGGCCTCGGCGGCCACCCGGAGCTGGACCGCACCGCCGCGGGAGAGGCCCGCGCGATGCTGGACGCCGGCCGGACCGGCACCGTCGGGATCGGTGCGGACGGCAGCCGCTGCGGGCAGCCGCTCACCCTCCTGGTCGAGTCGTCCGTCCCCGCCCCCCGCATGATCGTCTTCGGCGCCATCGACTTCGCCTCCGCGCTGGTGAAGGTGGGCAAGTTCCTCGGCTACCACGTCACCGTCTGCGACGCGCGCCCCGTCTTCGCCACCCCCGCCCGCTTCCCCGAGGCCGACGAGATCGTCGTCGAGTGGCCCCACCGCTACCTGGCGTCGACCGAGGTCGACGGCCGTACGGCGCTGTGCGTCCTCACGCACGACGCCAAGTTCGACGTTCCCCTGCTGGAAGCGGCCCTGCGGCTCCCGGTCGCCTACATCGGCGCGATGGGCTCCCGCCGCACCCACGAGGACCGCAACAAGCGCCTGCGCGAGGTCGGTGTCAGCGAGCTCGAACTCGCCCGGCTGAGGTCCCCGATCGGCCTCGACCTCGGCGCCCGGACCCCGGAGGAGACGGCCCTCTCCATCGCGGCGGAGATCGTCGCCAACCGCCGAGGCGGCAGCGGCGCCTCCCTCACCGGCGCGCACACGCCCATCCACCACGACGGCCCGCGCGAAGCCGACGGACGGATAGGTTCCGTCGCGTAACCCGGCGATCCGCGCCGCCGCTGGAGGCCGGCGCGTACCGGGCGGCCGACTACCTGCCGACCGACACCTCGCAGTCGCCGGTCGTGCGGTGGGTGTCCATCGCGCCCGAGCAGGGCACGTACACCTGCCGGCTGCCGGTCACCGGCTACTCCAGCCCTGACGACCCTCGGTGACACGGTCATACCGGCCCGCACGCACGGGCCGGCCTTCACGTACGAAGAGAGCGGACCGGCGGGCGCGCGTGGACCCGGTCGGCGGACAGGGCATCGATGACGGAGTGAGCGGCGCGCCGCTCACTCCGTCAGTCCGTTCAGCAGGAGTTCCGCGAGCTGTTCGTACGCCTCCGCGTCCGCGAGCCCCGTCGCCGCCGCCACCTGGCGCTGCTGGATGCGGACCATCACGGAGGCGATGACATCGGCGGCGAAGGTCACATGGACCTCGCGGAAGACGCCCGCGCGCACGCCCTCCTCGATCAGCTGCTGCACCCGCCCCGCCGCCGCGCGCGTGTTGCGTTCGTACACCTCCGCGGCCGGCTCGAAGGCGGCCACGTCGTCGAAGAACTGCGGGGAGACCGGGGCGAGTTCGGCCGCGACGGCCCGCAGGTAGGCGGCCAGCCGCTCGGCCGGATCGGTCTCGGCGGCCAGCACCGACTCCACCCTGGTCGTCGCGCGCCGGAAGAAGTGGACCACCGCCGCCCGGACGAGCTGTTCCTTGCTGCCCGCCAGGCCGTAGAGGGTGCGCTTCGAACAGCGCAGCCGCGCGGCGAGATCGTCCAGCGTCAGCTGGGCGAAGCCCTCACCGACCAGGAGGGCCACCAGCTCCTCGAACAGGGCGGACCGGCGGGCCGCACCGCGGCCCGTCAGCTTGGGTGCGTCGGCGGCTGAGGTCTCGATCACCCCAACAGTATGCCGGGCGACCCGTTCGGGGGGTTACGGGGAAACCCTTCTGCGCTACGCTAACCGGTACTGCCGTACCGGCCGCAGTACCGCTTCTGTTCACTGGAGTCGCCATGGATGTCGACCGCCTGCTTCCCACCCCCGAGGCAGCGGACCTCATCGCCCTCACCCGGGAGATCGCCGACAAGGAACTCTCTCCCCGCGTGGACGAGCACGAGGCCGCCGAGACGTACCCGGAGGGCCTGTTCGCCACCCTCGGCGAGGCCGGACTGCTCGGCCTCGCGTATCCCGAGGAGTTCGGCGGCGGAGGCCAGCCGTACGAGGTGTACCTCCAGGTCCTGGAGGAGCTGGCGGCCCGCTGGGCGGCCGTCGCCGTCGCCACCAGCGTCCACACCCTCGCCTGCCACCCGCTGCACTCCTTCGGCACCCCGGAGCAGAAGGAGCGCTGGCTCCCCGCGATGCTCGCGGGCGAGCTCGTCGGCGGCTACAGCCTCTCCGAGCCCCAGGCCGGCTCCGACGCCGCCGCCCTCGCCTGCAAGGCGGAGCGCACGGAGACGGGGGACGCCTACCGGATCACCGGCAACAAGGCGTGGATCACCCACGGCGGCAAGGCCGGCTTCTACGCCCTCTTCGCCCGTACCGCCCCCGGCGGCCACGGCATCACCTGCTTCCTCGCCCCGGGCGCCGCCGAGGGCCTCACCTTCGGCAAGCCGGAACGCAAGATGGGCCTCCAGGCCGTGCCCACCACCTCCGCCCACTGGGACGGCGCCCTCATCGACGCCGACCGGCGCATCGGGGAGGAGGGGCAGGGCCTCCAGATCGCCTTCAGCGCGCTGGACTGCGGCCGCCTCGGCATCGCCGCCTGCGCCACCGGCCTCGCCCAGGCCGCCCTCGACGCCGCCGTCGCGTACGCCAACGAGCGCACCACCTTCGGCCGGAAGATCGTCGACCACCAGGGGCTCGGCTTCCTCCTGGCGGACATGGCCGCCGCCGTCGACTCCGCCCGCGCGACCTATCTGGACGCCGCCCGCCGCCGCGACCTCGGCCGCCCGTTCAGCCGCCAGGCCAGCGTGGCCAAGCTGACCGCCACCGACGCCGCCATGAAGGTGACGACCGACGCCGTGCAGGTGCTCGGCGGGTACGGATACACCCGCGACTTCCCGGTCGAGCGCTATATGCGCGAGGCCAAGATCATGCAGATCTTCGAAGGCACGAACCAGATCCAGCGGCTCGTGATCAGCCGCTCCCTCGCCCGCTGACCACCTCCGCACGCCGCCGCCGTCTGCCGACGGACCTCTTCCCGCAAGGAGCATCCATGGACATCGCCGGATCCGCCGCGCTCGTCACCGGCGCGGCCTCTGGCCTCGGCGCCGCCACCGCCGCCGCACTCGCCGCGCGCGGTGCGACCGTCTACGGCCTCGACCTGGACAAGGCCGTCGCGGGGGCCGAGGACCGGCCCGACGGCGTCACCCTGCTCGCTGCCGACGTCACCGAGGAGGGCCCGGTCCGCGAGGCCCTCGCCCGGATCGAGGCCGACGGCTTCGAGCTGCGGCTCGCCGTCAACTGCGCGGGCATCGCCCCCTCGGCCCGCATCCTGGGCCGCAAGGGACCGCACGACCTCGACCTGTTCCGTACGGTCCTCCACGTCAACCTGCTGGGCACGTTCAACGTGATGCGCCTCGCCGCCGAGGTCATCGCCCGGCAGGAGGCCGACGAGCACGGCCAGCGCGGGCTGGTCGTCAACACCGCCTCCATCGCCGCCTTCGAGGGCCAGGTCGGGCAGATCGCCTACGCCGCCTCCAAGGCGGGCGTCGCCGGCATGACCGTCACCGCCGCCCGCGACCTCGCGCAGTTCGGCATCCGGGTGGTCACCATCGCGCCCGGCATCGTCGACACGCCGATGATGGCCGGGTTCGGCGACGAGGTCCGGGCCGGACTCGCCGCGAGCGTCACCTTCCCGCAGCGGCTCGCCCGGCCCGAGGAGTACGCCCGGCTCGTCACCATGATCACCGAGCACGACTACCTCAACGGCGAGACGATCCGGATGGACGGCGCCCTGCGCATGGCCGCCCGCTGAACCGCGTCCGATCGTCCCCTCTCCTCTCGTAGCACTTGGTGCCGCCTCGCGGTGGCACCAAGTGCCGCCCTCGCCTTCCCGGGGTGTTAGGTTCGGGCCATGGGAACGGGAACAGCGCCGACGAACTCCGCGAAGCCCGGCATGCGGGACTCCCTCATCGCCGCGGCCTTCCAGCTCTTCCTGGAGCGGGGGTACGAACAGACCACCGTCGACGACATCGTCCGGACAGCCGGGGTCGGCCGCCGGTCCTTCTTCCGCTACTTCCCCTCCAAGGAGGACGTGGTCTTCCCCGACCACGAGCAGTGCCTCGCCGACATGACCGCGTTCCTCGCCGCGAGCGGGGACGGCGACGACCCGCTGGTCCGGGTCTGCGACGCCGCCCGGCTCGTCATGCGGATGTACGCCGAGAACCCCACCTTCTCCGTGCAGCGCTACCGCCTCACCCGCGAGGTGACCGGCCTGCGCACCTACGAACTCTCCGTCGTCTGGCGGTACGAGAAGACCCTCGGCGACTATCTGCGCACCCGCTTCGCCGACCGGCGCGACGGCACCCTGCGCGCCAATGTGATCGCGGCCGCCGTGGTCGCCGCGCACAACCACGCCCTGCGGCACTGGCTTCGCTCGGGCGGCGAGGGCGATCCGCTGGCCGAGGTCGACCGGGCCCTGGAGTTCGTCCGCGACACCTGGAGCCCGCAGGGCGCCCCCGGCGGCCCGGGCGTTCCCGCGGAGGAGGCCGATGACGTCGTGGTCGTGATCACCAAGCGTTCCACGCCGATGTGGCGGGTGGTGCGCGAAGTGGAGTCGAGCATCGGAGAGAGCTAGGGCCTCTCGTTCGGATCATGCCGGGCGGCTCCCTGATCCGGCCTGGTCCAAACGACAGACCCCAGGACACTCCCTGGGGCTCGCAGGGTTCTCAGTATCTCGAATTAAGGGAACTCAGGTCTTTATTCTCTGGCACTCAGTGCCATATCTTTGCACCATGCACGGTCGAGCCGCCGAGTGCGAGGAGAAGGCATCGTGTTCCACACGGGACTGAGGAGCGGGAGCGCCGTCCGGACCGAGGAATCGGACGCCGGCGCCGAGCTCTACTTCCAGCGCTGCCGCTGGTGCCACACCACCACCTTCCAGCGCCTGCTCTGTCCGACCTGCGGGTCGACCGACCTGGCGCCCGAGCGCAGCGAGGGCGAAGGGGTGATCACCGTGCGCCGCGGGTTCACCGCCGCCCACGCCGACCTCTGGCCGGTCCACATGGCTGAGGGCTTCGTCGTCCGCTGCCGGGTCGACGGCCCGCCGCACGCGGTGCGCCCCGGCGTGCGGGTCAAGATCTCCTCCGCCGGGACGGCGCCGGGCCAGCCGGTCGTCCGGCTCTGCGAAGAGGTGCCTCTCGACGGCTGGCTCTGAGCTCAGCGGGGACGGCGAAGGGCCGGTCTGTGGCACTGAGTGCCACAGACCGGCCCTTTCGTTCACCGGGACCGCTGTCTCAGCGTGCGCCGATCTCGTCCGTCAGCTGCGGCAGTACGGCGAACAGGTCGCCGACCACGCCGTAGTCGACCAGGTCGAAGATCGGGGCCTCCGGGTCCTTGTTGACGGCCACGATGGTCTTCGAGGTCTGCATGCCGGCCCGGTGCTGGATCGCCCCGGAGATGCCCGCCGCGATGTACAGCTGCGGCGAGACCTGCTTGCCGGTCTGGCCGACCTGGTTGGCGTGCGGGTACCAGCCCGCGTCGACCGCGGCGCGCGAGGCACCGACCGCCGCGCCGAGCGAGTCGGCGAGCTTCTCGACGACCCCGAAGCCCTCGGCCGCGCCGACACCGCGGCCGCCGGAGACCACGATCGCGGACTCGGTCAGCTCGGGGCGGCCGGTGGAGACGCGCGGGGTGCGCGAGACGACCGTGGCGGCGTTGCCGGTGAAGGCGACGGACACGTTCTCGACGGTACCGGCGGCCGGGGCGGCCTCGGGAGCGGCGGAGTTGGGCTTGACGGTGATGACCGGGACACCGTGCGAGACGGTCGACCTCACCTGGTACGAGGCGGCGAAGACGGACTGGGTCGCGACCGGGCCGTTCTCGCCGGCTTCCAGCTCCACGGCGTCGGTGATGAGCCCCGAGCCGAGACGCAGGGCGACGCGCGCGGCGACCTCCTTGCCCTCGCCGGACGAGGTCACCAGGACGGCGGCGACACCCTTGTCCTGGGCGATCTGGGTGAGCGCGTCGACCTTCGGCACGACGAGCTGCTCGGCGAACTCGGCGCCGTCCGCGACGTAGACGGTGGCCGCGCCGTATTCGCCGGCGGTGGCGGCGATCGACGCCGCGGCGTCACCGGCGCCCAGCACGACCGCCGAGGGCTCGCCGATCCGGCGGGCCAGGGTGAGCAGTTCGAGGGCCGGCTTGCGGACCGCACCGTCGGCGTGGTCCACGAGAACCAGGATCTCAGCCATGATTCCTTGCTCCTGATGGATAGTGACGGCGGGTCAGATGAACTTCTGGGCGGACAGGAACGCGGCGAGCTGCTTGCCGCCGTCGCCCTCGTCCGTGACGACCGTGCCCGCGGTACGGGCCGGGCGCGCGGCGACCGACTCGACCAGGGTCCAGGACCCGGCCAGACCGACCTCGTCGGCGTCGATGCCGAGGTCGTCCAGGTCCAGCTCCTCGACCGGCTTCTTCTTGGCGGCCATGATCCCCTTGAAGGAGGGGTAGCGGGCCTCGCCGGACTGGTCGGTGACCGAGACGACGGCCGGCAGCGGGGCCTCCAGAAGCTCGGTGGCGGCGTCGCCGTCCCGGCGGCCCTTGACCCGCCCGTCCTCGACCGAGACCTCGGAGAGCAGGGTGATCTGCGGCAGGCTCAGCCGCTCGGCGAGTAGCGCGGGCAGCACGCCCATGGTGCCGTCCGTCGAAGCCATACCGCAGACGACCAGGTCGAACCCGGTCTTCTCCAGGGCCTTGGCGACGATCGCGGAGGTGCCGATGACATCGGTGCCGTGGATGTCGTCGTCATTGACGTGGACGGCCTTGTCGGCGCCCATGGACAGCGCCTTGCGCAGGGCGTCCTTGGCGTCGTCGGGGCCGACCGTGACCACGGTGACCTCGGCGTCGTCCGCCTCTTCGGCGATCCGCAGCGCCTGCTCGACCGCGTACTCGTCGAGCTCCGACAGCAGGCCGTCGACCTCGTCGCGGTCCACGGTCAGGTCGTCCGCGAAGCCGCGGTCGCCGCTCGCGTCGGGTACGTACTTCACACAGACAGCGATCCTCAGGGTCACGGCCTGGCTCCTTTCAAGTGACAGACGATTACGGGAGGTTGCGGGCCATGACGATGCGCTGGACCTGGTTGGTGCCTTCGTAGATCTGGGTGATCTTGGCGTCGCGCATCATGCGCTCGACGG